>JAFASD010000457.1 GCA_019244945.1 Acidobacteriaceae bacterium
AGCAATCTATCCCCCTGGCCTTCCACTTTCATGCCGAGGTCCGTAGTGGAAGTAGTTGCCGGGAGAAGCCGTCGCGCATTGGAGGGCCTTGAAGAGGTTGTACGCATATACATCCATGCAAAGGTGCAACCCCCACTGATCGCAAAAATCAGCAACGCTGAGATCCAGGAAAGTTTTTTCCGGTCGAACGGCGACGCTTTAGCAAAAGGTGACAAAACACCTTCATGCGTTAGCCTGCGAACTCTTTCTTTAGGGGATAGTTGGCTAGGGCTGCTCTCGCTCCGACTTAAGGAGAGAGAAGCCTGGGGTGCAGGAGTAGTGGTCACCGTCTTTTCCGACAGCATCACGTCAATCGGCTTCGCGACGCTTTCGCCGTTCAATGTAACGGAGCCGTAGCGGTGCTCTTCACGCGATAACACTCCGTTTGCCGATCTGGCGTAGAAATCGGCCGACACGCTCTCGTGCTTTTCCGGCCTCAAGAACAGGGCCAGATCGGTGGGCCGCGCGAAAAGTCGG
Source organism: Acidobacteriaceae bacterium (assembly GCA_019244945.1). GTDB lineage: Bacteria > Acidobacteriota > Terriglobia > Bryobacterales > Bryobacteraceae > Bog-105. The sequence continues at coordinate 517 of JAFASD010000457.1, forward strand.
TTGTGGAGGGCGATGTCGGTATCTAAGAGTCCGTTCCGGTGGCCAGCACGAAGACAAAACCAGCCGATCAGCTCAGGCGGCGATGCAAGTTCCGACTCATTTTTGGAACGAGCGAGCAAACGTTCTAAGGCTGCATCCAGGTAATTACCGGGTACCAAATGTCCGTTTTGCTGATCATAGAAGGTGAATGGCCTAAACGTTTGCACAAGGATCAAATCGTGATCCAGGTGACCCAGTAGCACTCCAGTAATGCCCGTTGGGGAGTCACGTTCAGAGGCATCGATTCTTTGAATCACCGCAGAAAGTTTGCTGACAAACTCCTGCGAAAGGCGGAAAACGGCTGGAAAGTCTCGAGCATGCTGAGCCTCTGCTCGGCTCTGGTTGACCAGACTCATAACGGGCGGAATTCGGGAATAAGAATAACACGTGTTAACAAGCTGTGAATCCCTCATCTTTGCAGCCGGCTAGACAACAGTTCCAAGTACTACGTATCAGTACCCACCTTAATTTGGTGGAACAGGTGCATCTTTCTTCTCCGGGGCTGTGCTCAGGCAGCAGCAAGGATGATTGCGCGGCGTAGCCTGAGGCCCGCTCCGGCCGCAATTCTTGAGGTTAGAGAACCTGATGAGAGCGTTCTGGTCCGAACTCTGACTCTAAAACCGCCGGGAGTAACCGCTCGGCTGTAATCGTCGCACAACCAAACTCCCCAACGACTATGCCGGCGGCGCAATTTGCCAGGTATGCGGCGGCATGAAAATCCGCGCCGCTCGCAATGGCTACGGAGGTCACTGCGGCCACCGTATCCCCGGCTCCAGTTACATCGAAGACCTCTAGTGCTCTGGTCGGGAAATGAACAAATCCGCCGTCCGGGACGTGAAGCGTCATTCCGTCTGATCCTTCCGTGAAAAGAATCGCCACATCGGGCAATTTGTTGCTGAGTTGTTCACAAGCCTCCAGCGCATCCGCATGGCAGCGGAGGATAGTTCCGGTTAGCAGGGACAACTCGGCGCGATTCGGTTTAATCAGGGTCGCACCGCGGTACCGGGCGGAGTCAGCGCCCTTCGGATCTACTACGATTGGTACGCCTAAATTGCGAGCCGCAGAGATGATTCCGGAGGCAAGACTCGCACTCACAAAGCCCTTAGCGTAATCGGACAGAACCACGCAGTCTGACGAGGTCAAGAGACCTTGAACTGTGCGCAACACCTCTGTTTCCTGCTCGGCTGTTAAGTTATGGGTGTCTTCCTCGTCTACGCGAACGACTTGCTGTTTATTCGCGATAATTCTTGTTTTAACGGTCGTCGTGCGGCCTCGATCAACGAGTAATTGATTGGCGCAAATTCCTCCGCCTTCGAGGCTGTCTCGCAATTCGTCAGCTGCTCTATCAGAACCGACAACGCCTATCAGGGTGGCCGCCGAACCTAACGCCGCCACGTTGAGCGCTACATTACCCGCACCTCCCGGATAACAGGAAGAGCGCTGCCGGAGCACAATAGGGACGGGCGCTTCAGGCGAAATGCGGCTGGCTTCCCCGATCCAGTAGCGATCGAGCATAATGTCGCCGATCACAAGAACACGTCGGGAGGCAAACCGGGATAACAGACGTTCACATTCAGCGATCATGTTTTGTTTTTTTGTTCGAAAGGGGTCGTGCGATTCGGACACGCCGGACGAGTTCAGTTTCGTACATCGCGTATAAAGCTTTCAACTTTCTAATGCGCGTGCCCCTACCATTACTCGGTGTGAGGAAGCTGCAGATAAAGATTTTTTTCTTTGTTTAAGCGCTGAGTTGTTTCACGATCGATGACATCTGCTGAGAGAGTTCCTTGCATGCCCTGCAAGTCTAGATAATGCAGCATATCATCCTGAACCCAGACGGTTTACGCCGAGCGTCTCGATCCATTCTTAAGCGCGATCGTAAACGTCGTTTGCTCGCTTCCGGCAGCCGCAGTTTTGTCATTCTCCGGATATTCGTGGATAACTGATTGTACTGGCTTGGCGGGTTCTTCTTGGGAGCTTGCCTCCGGGAACGGCAAGAAGTAAATGTTGTAACCCGGAGCATAAGCAGATGCGTAATCTCCAAGGAACGGGAAATAGGGGAAAAAGCCGTTTCCGAGCCCCCGTCGGCCACCAAACTGACCGGTAAGCCTCGCGCTACCCGCTAAAGAGGGAATGGGTCCGACGAACGGCAGCAAAGCGTTTCCGACCGTCCCAGTATTTGACCCCAGGCGGCCAGAGCCGAAGAGAGCCCGACCGAAAGGACCGGCAAGCGGACCGTGTCCTAGTCCGACTCCACTCACGCCACCACCTCTGAAACTTCCACCATGTTGAGCGAATGCCGCGGTACCGACCAGACAGAGTACGATCAATGGCAAATTGAATCTCACGCGCGCCTACCTCCTGGTCGGCAGTATATCGGGTTTCTAAGCGCTTACAACGGCGACTGAATCTGTGATGTACGGGTAGTAAGTACGGACACCGTCGGAGGCTTTTGGGTCAGCGTGCAAGTCGTCAAATCGGATTTCTTCTAGGTCACTGGCCGGAACGGAATTCATCCAACACATTGCAAGTCGTTGAGCATCCGGAAATCCGTGGTTCGCTCATCGCTCGCCGTCCCTTAACTGGAAAACACCTTTACGATGCCAAATCCTGTTCCCGTCGAAGAACCACCGAATAATCTGCCGGGGCCGGAATCGGCTCTCACTCAAACTCAGCCTCAACGCCGCGGGGTAATGCGCGCGCTGGGGTTGGGATTGATTACAGGCGCGGCAGACGATGACCCTTCCGCAATTGGCACTTACGCAACGGCAGGCGCCGCCATAGGGCCCTCTTTCTTGTGGACGGCGCCGGTTACGTTCCCGATGATGGTGGCGGTTGTGTATCTGTCCTCGAAGCTCGGACTGGTGACCGGCGAAGGGCTATTTGCAGTTATCAAACGCAACTATCCCCGTTGGTTTCTCTACACGGTTTTGATCGGCGTACTTTTCGGGAACACGGTCGAAGCCGGCGCGGACATTGGCGGAATGGCAGCGGCTCTCAACGTATTGATTCCGGTTCCCATAGGGGTGATCGTAATTGCGACCGGATTGGTCATTTTGGCCGTCCAGATCTGGGGTTCCTACACGATGATCCGGAATATATTCCGAATCATCGCCCTGGCGCTCCTCGCCTATATTGGATCTGCAATTCTCGCTAAACCGGACACACTGGCGGTCTTAAAGGGAACGTTTATTCCTGCGATTCGCTTTAATAAGGAGTTTCTCTCGATGCTCGTCGCGGTGATCGGAACGACTCTTTCCGCTTATCTTTACACTTGGCAATCGAACGAGGAAGTCGAAGAAAAGATCGCCATGGGCCGTCGTCGACTGTGGCAACGTCGAGGAGCCAGCCGCGCGGAATTGAAGCAATCGATGTGGGACATCGTCTTTGGCATGTTCTTCTCGAATGCGGTTATGTATTTCATCATTCTCTCCACAGCGTCGACGCTTTTCCGCGTTGGAAAGACCAATATCAGCACCGCGGCGGACGCTGCGCAAGCCCTGCGGCCATTGGCGGGCAATGCAGCGGGCCTTCTATTTGCACTGGGAGTAATCGGCGTCGGTTTTCTTGCGGTTCCGGTTATGACCACCGGTGCTGCCTACGATCTATGTCAAAGCGTGGGCTGGAAACATGGCCTCTACAGGAAGCCGGCGGAAGCCAAGAAATTCTACGTGGCGATTGCGCTCTTTACTATGCTCGCCATCGGCATCAACTTTTTTGGGATCAATCCGATGAAAGCGCTCGTGTGGGCTGGAATCATACAAGGTTTCTCCACTCCGCCTCTGATGTTGCTAATCATGCGCATGACGAACAACAAGAAGATCATGGGCAATCGAGTGAATGGTAGAGCTATCAACGTCCTCGGTTGGATCACGACAATTGCCATCTTTGGCGCCAGCGTTGGTCTAATCATCGCCTGGATTAAGTAACCAGGACCGTCGGTCCACTAGCCAGGACCGATTCATTTTTTTTGACATCTTGGTACCCACGAAGGAGCAGTACTATCGCTACCGAGTTGAAACTTGACACTCCAAGCATCTAAGATCGGTACCGGAGGAATAAGTTTGTCCAAACAAAGCGAGTTACCTAAGCTCTTTTTTTGCGCCATTTTTACAGCCGCAGGACTTTTTGCACAACAGGCAAAGGACGCTGGAACGTCACCCCGAAGCAATGTAAGCTCCATCACTCTGCCCGTCTTAACTTCGTCTATGTACCGGCCCCTGGCATTGTCTACATCTCTTTTGCCTGTTTCGGCTACGCCAGCTAAACCAGCGGCCACAAAGGCGCCGAGCGCAAGCGCATCTAGCGCATGCGGTACGGCTTCCGGAACGCAGTTCAATTTGGAGGGGCCGAACAACCCGGTGCCTCAGGATGAACCGCCTGTGGATTTTCTTTACAACCGGATACCGGCGAGCCAGGGTGGAAATACTGATCTCATCGTGCAGCAGGCGAATGACTGGCGTGGGCTGGGGTACGCGCCGAACTATCAGACGACAGCAATTTACGTACACAGAAGCGATGCCACTACGTGCAGCCCGGATTTTGAAATGGGAAATGCACCCATATCAGGAATGATCTCTGAATACGACTCCCAAGTAGCGGCCGATGCAAATAACGACCAGTTCTTCTTGAGTGATATTGTCTATGGATCGAGCAAGAGCGGGGTCGGTTTGCGCCGCATTCCATCTGCCAACCTGCTGAGCACTTCGACTTGCCCGAATGGAACCTTGACTATCTCGCAGGCTGAAGTTTGCTCAGGGCCGAACGCGCTCGTCCTTGACCAAGGCTCGAACATCGCGGATTGGACGGGACTAGCCCAGGATCCGCGTCCCGTCATGTCGGGAACCGGCTCAGGAGATGTTTACGTTGTGAATATATCCGAAGCCTCCCCCAGTTCAAGCGCGGTTCATCTTACCGCATGCAAGGGCCTATTCGCCAGCGCGAGCGATTGCTCCCCAACCATTACCGTGAGCACGGAAGTCATGGAGGTGGCTCCCCGCGTATCCGTGGTTCCGGGGGGTCCCAATCAGGGGACCATCACGGTCACTTACTCAGCCAATGATACGACCAGTAGCGGATGCGGTACGGGCAACGCGATCTGTAACGACATCAAATTTGTGGTGTGCACACCGAACGGCGCCCCTGTTGCACCGACCTGCGGCGCTCCGATTCTCGTAGCGGTTGAGCAAAACCCAGTTGGCCGCATATTGGACAACCGTTTTCCCATCTACACCGTGCCAGCACTCGCAACCAGAGCCGACGGAAGTACCGGCCAAACCACTTTCGTACTGTGGAATAGATGTAAGATCAATCCCAGTTCCTATACGCTTTCTGGATACAACTGTCCAGATTCCGACATTCTCATGGCCTGGTCGACAGATTTGGGTAACACCTGGACGCAAACTGGTTTCGTTACTGCCGGCCGGCATCAATTCATGCCGAACATTGGCGTGGACGCGAGCACAGGCGTCACCAACATCGTTTACAACGCAATGATGGATTACTTTAATACGCAGGATTACGTTGTTCTCAGGCAGATTCCTGCGGGATCAACTACGCCAGGGCCTTACGTCTTCGTAACCAATTTCCCAAACAATCCGGAATCCGATCCTCATTTAGCGGCCACTGAGATCTACGGGGACTATATCAATGTAGCCGTAAAAGGAACCGGGAGCAGCGGCGGGAGTCACGCCTATGTGGGTCATACGAAGGCGACCCGGTTAGGAAGTTATGGCTCAGCGGGAATATCTGCTCCGGACATGAATAACCACGTGAGCTTGGTAACCTACTAAGTCTTTCGGTAACTGCACAACGAGCCGCGTGCTTGACGCACGCGGCTCGTTGTATTTCTCGGCAGCTATCTGTTTGATTTAGCCTCGGGCTGCTGCAGCGAGCCGCTCGTCTTTGACGAAGAAATCTAAGTGCTCGCGATACCAATCGATGGTGAGCCGCAGCGCCGAATCGAGATCGTAACGCGGCTTGTAGCCGAGTAGAGACTGGGCTTTCGCCAGGGAGGGCACGCGAATGCTGATGTCCGGGAAGGGGTGATCAATGAACTTGATCCGGGTATCGGGGGCGCCACACAGGTCCACAACTTTGCGTGCTAAATCGAGAATGTTGAGTGTGTTCGATGCGTTCCCAATGTTGAAATCTTCGCCGATTGCTTCACGCCTTTCGAGCATTCGCACCAGCGCCGAACAGAAATCGTCGATATAGCACCATGAGCGAATCTGCGAACCGTCACCATGAATTTCCACAGACTTGCCAGCCAACGCATTGACGATGAACCGGAGCATCGCATGTTCACCGGTTCGCTTGGGTCCGAAAACATTAAAAGGCCTCACAATGGAGATGGGCATTCCGGTTTCGCGGAAATAGGCTTTCACCAGATGCTCACCTGCGAGTTTCGCAATCGCGTAGCTCCAGCGCGCTTCCGCGATGGGTCCGACACTCGGCGCACTGTTTTCGTCAACGCGGAATGAATTCACTCCAAAGACCTCGCTGGTGGAGAAGTAGATTAAGCGCTCGAGCCTTTTACTTCCTTCCAGAGCCTGAAGCAAGCGCGAAGTACCGACATAGTTAGTTTCCAGCGTTTCACGGCCGGCGTTGCAGACTCGGCTCACTCCAACCAGAGCTGCCGCATGAACCACCATGTCCGCTTCCTGGCACAAGGTCTGAATATGGCTGCCCTCCAGCAAACTTCCTTCGACAGCGCGCACGTTGGGATGTCGCAACAAGCCGGTGAACTCGACAGGCTTGCCACGAAACGCCACATCGAGAAGAACTACCTGGTTATCCTTCGCAAGGATCTCGGCAAGGTTCGAACCAATAAAGCCGGCGCCTCCCGTAATCAGAATCGTCCTGTCGCGAAGCGAAGTCTGCGGGTAACCGTTTATAGCCGAGCCTGTAGAGTAGGAGGAACGGCGGGGAGCTGGGCCTGATTGTATTCCCTCAAAGCTCAACAAATCGCCATCGGCTGAGAGTATTTCGTCCATAGTGGGGATTATTCGTGTTCGAACCGAGAGATCTCTAGGAATCTCCGCGCTCAGTTTGTCTCGACCGGATGGAGGAATGCAGATCAGAACTTCATCTACTTTCAGTTTCTTGACCTGTTGAGATAAGGATGAGATAGGCCCGAGAACAGGCACACCAGCGATCACAGAACCTACCTTATGAGGATCATCATCCACAAAGCCAACCACGCGCATCCCCGGGCTAAGCACCATCTCGTTAGCGACGGTGATGCCGTGTATACCAGCGCCAGCCAGCAAAATTCTTCGGCCGCTTGCTTCACCGCTTTCTCTATTGGCGCGCCTGTCAATGATCCGCCGCAAACCCCGGATACTAAGTGTGCCGAGCAACGACATCACGAACTCCATCGCGATGACGCCAATGGGCAGCCTTACGATGTCTAAAGTCTGCCAGGACGGCAATGCAAGCCTCAGGCCAAGTAGAACGAAAGAGAAACCGGCGTAGACCTGGCAGATTCGAATGACGTCAAGAATGCTCAAATAGCGCCACTTATGTTTGTGTAGACCAAAAATGAATTGCGCAAGCAAACGCCCGAGAACCACAGGCACCACCAAAATTAGGAACTGCCGCTGCTGATAGGCGGGAATCGCGCCATCGTATCGGGCAAGATAGGCCAGATAAAGCGCGCAGGCTGTAATTAGTCCGTCGATTAGGAATCGGGCTGTGCGACTACTCAGTTTGTCAATCATGTTTGCACCTCGCATTTTTCAGAAAATCAGCATTCACCCGGAAACCGGGCGGATCAATGGTAGAAATATTTAGTCGAGAGAAGACCCTGACTGGGTCTTAGATACTGGTCTGTGTGGTCAAACCTTGGCCGCCAAAATACCCTCGACGGCAGTTATGATGCTATCCGCTGTAGGATAGTACGCTTCTTCCAGGGCGGCGCTAACCGGCGCAGGCGCATCGGGGAGAGTCACGCGCGAGATAGGTGCAGTTAAATCGGCAAACATCTCGCACGCCACCGCGGCCGCTATTTCGGAAGCCACTCCGCAGGTTTCCCATCCGCCATCTGCGACGACTAGCCTTCCAGTTTTTCGAACAGAATCGAATACGAGTTCTTTGTGCCAAGGCTTAATCGATCGCAGATCGACCACTTCCGCGTCGATGCCGTTTCGGCCCAGCGTCTCCGCTGCTTGCATCGCCATCGACACCATGTAGGATGCCGCAACAATGGTAATGTCACTCCCGGTTCGACGCACAACAGCCTCTCCGAGGGGCACACTGTAGATTTCCTCCGGAACATCTTCTTCCGCGGCATACAACCATCGATCGTCGATATACATTACCGGATTGCCGTCGTTAACGGCGCCAATCAGTAATCCCTTGGCATCATAAGGCGTGCTGGGCATGACTACCTTCAGACCGGGGATGTGCATGAACAGCCCCTGCAACGCTTGAGAATGCTGAGCACCTTGTTGACCGCCCCGGTTGATGACCGCTCTAATAACAACCGGCGCATGTACTTGTCCGCCAAAAAGGTAACACCAGTTAGCGGCTTGATTAATGATGGGATCGATCGCGAGCACCATGAAGTCCATGCGGGGATGGAACACGATGGGCCGCATACCAGCTATAGCGGCGCCGACGGCAGCCGCAGTAACGGCATTTTCACTCGTTGGGGAATCCAGAACCCGTTCTCTTCCGAATTGTTTATCAAGGTCCTGCAAACTTCCGCCTGCATACCAGGGGCTCCACAGCCCTTGCCCGATTACGAAAACGCGGGGGTCAGAAGATAGAAGTTGCTCGTGAGCTTCACGGATGGCTTGCACGTAGGTGAGTTTACGCATATTGTCTTTCGTCTTAGTTCGCGACAGGAAAAGTCATTCCCTCTGCTCGGCTTTGGGCGCCAGAGTAAAACACATGCTCTAGTAACTCGTGTTTAGCGGGATATGGTGAACGGCGTGAATATTCAACCGCTTGGTCCAGTTCGGCCAGCGTTTCTTCCGCGATGCGGTCAAAATCCGCTTCTGTGGCGCCTAGGTCTAAGAGGCGTTTCATCACAGGTGGAATCGGATCTTTCGGCAGCCATTCGCATACATCGTCCCTTCGCCGGATACCGACATCGATATCGGTTGAGGGACCGACGTGACCTCGCCAGCGAAATGTTTTGCACTCCAGGAGGGTTGGCCCTTCTCCTGCGCGGGCGCGCCGCACAGCCTCGAGGGCTGCTTTGTGGACTGCAATTACATCGTTCCCGTCGACCACGATGCCCGGAATACCGTGCGCATCACCTGACTTGTAGATATCTCCTTCGGAAAGATATTCCTGAATATGCATATGGCATTGGTACAGATTGTTTTCGCACACAAAGATAACGGGCAATTTATAAATGGCCGCGAGATTTAGCGATTCATGGAAATGGCCTTCCGCGGTCGCGCCATCACCGAAGAAGGAAACCGAGACCCTACCGTCGTGGCGGAGCTTAGAAGCTAAGCCAGCGCCCACAGCCAGAGGAATAGTCGCCGAAAGCAGCGGGACGGTCCCGAGGATGCCCACCTCGGCCGCAAGCAAATGCATGGATCCGCCTCGTCCCTTAGAGCAGCCTGTCCTTTTCCCGTAAATTTCGGCAAGCATGGACGCCAGATTGCCGCCTTTGGCAAGGTAATGACCATGCGATCGGTGTGCCGTCCATACATAGTCGTTTTTCTGAAGCGCGAGACAGACGCCGGCAGCCACCGCCTCCTGCCCGATGTAGAAATGGCAGGGAGTCTTAATTTCTCCGGCGGTTACCAGATCAGCGATGCGCTCTTCCGAGATGCGGATCCGATGCATCACGGAGTACATTTGCCATAACAAATCAGTGTTTAAGAAATTATCTTTCCCATCAGAATTCATTTAAAATCTGCTATCCCTTCGTGTTGATTCTTGGGTCTTGCGCTCATGTGATCGAGCTCGCATAACTAGATTGCTGCTCTGAAGCTGCCGGACCTCGCTGCCCATTCGCAAGGTAATGGTAATCAGATGAAGCGAGAGTGAACCCGAGAGCACCGGCATTTTCCTTAACGTGGCCGGGTGATTTGGCGCCCACGATCACAGCGCTTACGCCGGGGTGATCAAGAACCCATCTGATGGCCAGTTGGGAGGGCGAAATTTCATACTGCAAGCCGATTTCGTGAAGACGGTGGACGATCTGAAAATTCTCTGGAAACAAATCTCCGCGAAACTGCGGTAGACGCCCCCGCCTGTCATTGCTTTCGAACTGATGTGCGGGGCCATACTTTCCGGTCAGAAGTCCTTGTCCGAGAGGGCCGTAGGCTAGAACTCTAATATTCAACTCCTGGCAGAGCGGTAGGATTTCCGTTTCGCAACGCCGGTCCAGGAGGCTATATGGCACTTCCACAACATCTAAAGCGGTTACTTGGTGCGCTTCACGAATTTCGCTGGCCGAGAAATTGGAAACTCCGATGCAGCGTATCTTGCCCGCGCGCCGGCAACCGTCCAAAGCTGCGATTGTTTCTGCGATGGGCGTCGCAGGATCAGGCCAGTGCACAATATAGATCGGAATCGATTCGAGCTTCAATCGCCGAAGGCTTTGTTCGACAGCCGCCATTACCCAGCGTGCGCTGCAATCTCTTGTTATTCGGGCGCGCGTCTCGCCTGGGATCAGTTCCCCGCGCAAACCGAATTTAGAAGCGATGGCGACCCGGTTTCGATAGCTTCCGAGGGCAATTGAAAGAAGTTCCTCCGACCGTCCCAATCCATAAACATCGGCAGTCTCGAAGAGGTTGATGCCATGCTCAAGGCTTGCGGGGACGGCACGCAAAGCGAGATCGGCATCGACCGGGCCCCAATCGGCGCCGCCCAAAACCTCACAGCCAAGTCCGATCCGTGAAACCATGAGGCCACTGGGTCCCAGGGGTATCATCTGCATATCAATCGGCAACGATGCTCTTGACGGTCTGAACGATGAGGGCCATGTCGCGCCAGAACGTGCGCTCTTTGACGTACTTGACGCGCAAAGCATTCTTCACTGGTTTGACTTGCTCTTCGTAAACTCGATCGACCTGCTCGGAACCTAGAACCTCGTCGAGGTGACGAAACTTAATAGACGCGTAGTCGGTAATTCCCGGCCGGACGGTCAAAATCAGCGCTTCTTCGCCGCCATACTGGCTGGTGTATTGAGGGAACTCGGGCCGCGGCCCGACGATGCTCATTTCGCCTTTTACGACGTTTATTAATTGCGGCAGTTCATCTAGCTTGTATCGGCGAAGGATTCTTCCAATCCGCGTTACGCGGGGATCATTCTTGCCGGTTGAGAGTCCGCCCAGCTTTTCGGCACCCACCACCATAGTTCGAAACTTGAGTACACGAAAGGACCGCCCATTTAGTCCGCTCCGAATGCTTCCATGAAGGACTGGCCCCGAGGACGTGAGCTTCACTAGAATGGCAACTACCACCAGCACCGGTGACAAGATTACAAGTCCAGCGCTCGCAACCACGAGGTCAAAGACTCGCTTAGCAATCATAGCTGCGCGATGCTTTGCTGAACCTCCAGGTCCTGGGAACTCGCCGAGGCGGGCTTTCGAAACAGAATACCCCCGCGTCCATCGGATGCTGCTTGAACCCTCAAATTCCGGTCCTGGAGAAACTCGTTTACGGCTCTACGGCAACCGTGATATGTACCGTAGTCATCGATGATGCAGTATCCGTCTGGAACAAGCTGGTCGAACAGATTCTCCAGACAAACCTTTGTTGATTCGTACCAGTCGCCGTCAATGCGCAGCATGGCTAGGGGGCCCAATTTGTGACGGTAAATGGGTAAGGTGTCCTGGAACCAGCCCTTGACCAAGTGGACCTTGGCGCGATTCAGATGGAAGGACCCGAACAAAACGTCTTGAACCCGATCAAGTGTTCCGAGACAGGAACCCCGTTCGAGTGGCCGGATATTCTCGCCTGTGATTTTTCGGCTGGGATCGACGAAATCCTTGGCTGTCGGGTCGGGGAGCCCTTCAAAAGAGTCGAACAGCCATGTTACACGATCGCTTTCCTGCTGGGCCACGGTAGCCAGGAGCGCGGCACACCCACCCTCGGCCACGCCGCACTCGACAAAACAACCTTTGATGCCATCATTTAAAAGCTCAAGGGCCGCTCGATAAGTAGCCTCCAGGCCGGAGCTGCCGACCAGGGAATATTGCATCCCGCGATAGACGTTCCGATAAGTATCGAACCCCTCGCGATCACCGCGCAACCGTGCCGCAAGCACCTTTCGGCTGTAGAGCAGTCGAAGGCCCTTCTTCCAGAGACTAAATCCAACATTTTGGAAGGCGCTATATAACCAGCGTGGAGCAATTGCCCGAGCTCTTA
>JAFASD010000564.1 GCA_019244945.1 Acidobacteriaceae bacterium
GCCTACACAATGAGCTACTGGCCGTCGGCGGTTGGGTCGAGCGCTCCGCTGTCCTTGTCTTTAACACCTGGTTCCTGTTCTCGCTGGGCCGTGCCTATTGGTTTCACCTCCGCGGCGAGCCCTCGCGAAAGCGGAAGTGGATGACCCGCGCCGTGGGTATCCTGCTCGGTATCGCAACCACTCGCCCCGTCATGGGAATATTCTTCGCCACCAGTTCACAAACGCATCTTGGCCCGAGCCAATTCTTCGGCATCGCGTTCTGGATCGGCTTCTCCATCAACGCAATCGTTATTGAGCTTTGGTTGCACTCGAAGCGGCGCGCGCAACTCCATCAACTGGGGGCTGTGGTTTAAGAGCTTTTCAGTTTTACGAAACGAACACGGTCTGAACATGCACGTGAACGTCATTATGGAGACGGTCGAGGTGATTGTCCGAGCTAAGCCGACGTATCGCTGTTAACTGCAATGATGACCTTACCCCGTGCATGGCACCGTTCCACGTATCGGAGAGCCTCACTCGTGTCACCCAATGGGTAGCTCCGATCCAGCACTGGCTTGACCCTTCCGGATTGCAGCAGATCGCCGAGCGTGTTCAGATCAGCCGTGTTGATTTTGGCGAACACTCCGGTGAGTTTCTGGCTCGTGAACGGCGAAATCACGAACTGCCCTAACATCATGGCCATGAGTTCGCTCGATGGCTTATCGGGTCCGCCGCCGCCACATCCGACAAATATTCCCTTAGAGCGCAAAGCGCGCCGTATGGCTTTGAGCGGATGGTTCCCAACCAGATCGAAGATCACGTCGTAGCGCTCCGGGGACCGAGTAAAATCCTGGAGCGTATAGTCGATGACGGCATCCGCGCCCAAGGATTTCACGAGGGCCACATTGCCCGCGCTACACACTCCGGTAATTTGCGCACCCAGGTATTTGCCTATCTGCACGGCAAATGTTCCCACGCCGCCCGCCGCTCCATTAATCAGTACCCGCTGTCCGGGCTGCACGCGGCCCCGGTCCCGAAGGCCTTGCAGAGCCGTGATGCCGGCAATCGGAACCGAAGCCGCCTCCTCGAAGCTGAGGCTTTCTGGCTTCAGAGCTAGCGCGGTCTCTTTCGCGCAGGCAAACTCAGCGAATGCTCCCTTACAAACACCGAAGACCGCGTCGCCGATCTTGAAACGCGTGATCTCTGGGCCGACTGCCGCGACTATCCCGGCCACATCCGCGCCAAGAGCCGGTGACCTTGGCTTTCGCAATCCAGTGAACAAACGGATAAAGAACGGCGTTCCACGAAGAAAATGCCAATCGTACGGATTAACTGACGCAGCGCGAACCTGAATCAGGACCTCGCTGGGAGCTGGAGTTGGCTTTTCCGTTTGACGGTATTCCAAAACGTCGGGTGAACCATAACGGCGATAAGTGATTGCCTGCACGGGATCTGCTCCAAGACAGCCAGAAATACGAGTCTAACGAGCACAAGTTCCCTGGATCATTCTGCTTGCACCGAGCGAACGGAAACGAGAATATGAATTCAGGTTCATATTTGCAACCGCTATAGTAGCGGGATTTAACACGAGTGCCTCGGAACTGGCGAGATCCCTTACCGCTTTTTGTCATTGAGTTTTCTCTCGTAGCAGCAATCTTCATTGCAGATGCACATCATTTGATTCCGGTGAGCAAAACGCCGGAGCTTGTCCTTCTCGGTTGGATATCCCTTCGCGTTCGAAAAATGAGATGGCGTGATGTGGGCCTTAGCATCAAGCATCCATTCCTCAAAGTCGTGCTACTTGGGGTCGCGGGTGGTATCGGCATAGAGCTGATCGAGCTGTATGTGACACAGCCGCTGCTGATTCGAATGACACACCAACCACCAGACCTCTCGGACTTCGCCGCACTTCGCGGTAATTTGAAGCTCACGTGTGTGGCGCTCGCACTCACTTGGACCTTGGCAGCCTTCGGGGAAGAAATGGCTTGGCGGGGTTGGTTGATGAATCGTGTTGCCGACCTTGGCCATAGGTCGCAAGTAGCATGGGCAGCCAGCCTTGTGCTTGTAAATGCCGCGTTCGGAGTGGCGCACGCGTATCAAGGCGTGACCGGGATAATCGATGAGGGCTTCATGGGGGTGCTCCTCGGGCTGATGTATCTGTTCGGAGGAGAGGATCTCTGGATTCCGATTTTCGCCCACGGTGTACAAGACTCGATTGACGTCTTGCTTCTCTATTCGGGTCACTATCCCATGCCGAAATAGGTGTTGCTGCAGATACGAGAACATTCTGATCGCATAAGGCGAGCTTCTTGAGTCACCGACGATCCGTAAACTAGATTCGGCGCCGCACGGATGGCGGTAACGGTTAAGAGTAGATCGGAGCATCCCACGCTGAGACCACGATTTAGCTCGCGACAACGGTGTACGCGCAGGCGATCTCGTTGCAGCGCGAACACCGCGACGGAGGTGCTCGCGGCGCGCCGTCGCTCTGTGGGCGCGCGATCTCTACACTGCGCTAGGGTTCGCTCTCTAAACTTTCGTCGAATTCCGCAAACAACTCTTCTAGAGAGATGGAAATTTCGGGATTGGCAGTTATCAGGCGGTCGCGTGCTTCTCGTACTTCGTCACGTGTATAGCTAAACGCGCTTTTGCTTTCCGGGTCCACTACCCAGACATAACTCACGCCGAAAGCCAGATATTCCTTCACTCTTTCTATTACCCGGCTCATCCGATCTTCCGGCGAGAGAATCTCCACGCAGAGAAAGGGAGCTGAAGATAAGACGGGTTCCGGTTTTTGGTTCTTGAGCATCACGCAAACATCAGGTATGCGGAAACGTGTCGCACTGATTCGCATTCGCAACTCGGGGAGCACGCGAATGCGAAGCTCGCGGCCGCGCTCGTAAAGCAGGCGGATCAGGGCGCCTTGAATTGCTGAATGCTGATATTCGCGCACGTTGCGGTCAATCACCTCCCCATCGACGTAGTCGCAATCCGGTCTATAAACAGTGTGGAGGTACTCGTCAACGGAAACAGCCGTCGAGCTCGCCATAGCTCGACTATACGGTATTTTCAGGTTTAAGGATGAACCCGAAAGGAGAACGGAATATGACATCTTTCTCGATGAGAACTGGACGCGGCGTCTGTATGTTGGCCGCGATCTGTTTGCCGCTGATCGCGGGTACGGCGCAGACGGCAACCTCCCGAATCGTGATTGCCGCAAATAGTTTTCTTTCGACGCTCAATGACAAGCAGCGGCAGAGCGTGCTGTTTGCATTCGATGACAAGAAGCAGCGCGTGCGCTGGTCGAACTTTCCCATACAGATGGTTCCTCGCGCCGGCATCAGCTTGAAAGAAATGAATGCCGCCCAGCGAGACGCGGCCATGGGTCTGGTGGCATCCGCTCTTAGTTCGAGAGGATTCGAGAAGGTTCAGCAAATTATGGAAGGCGACGAGGTCAACAAGATCAATGAAGGAGGCAATCCGATATTTGGGAAAGACTTGTATTTCATTTCGATCCTCGGCACACCGTCGGAGAAAGAACCATGGATGTTGCAGTTCGGAGGCCATCATTTAGCACTCAATATCACCATTGCCGGTGAACATGGCGTTCTTACGCCTACACTTACCGGCGCACAACCCGCGCTTTACACCAGCAATGGAAAAACGGTGCGGCCGCTTGGACAGGAGAGCGATAAAGCTTTCGCCTTGCTGAACGCGCTAGACGAAAGCCAGTGTAAACAGGCGATTCTGAGCTACCGTTTAGCCGATCTTGTACTCGGGCCGGGGCAGGATGGCAAAACGATCCAGCCTGAGGGGCTGAAAGCTTCCGATATGAACGAGCATCAGCGCGCCATGCTGCTCGAGGTCATATCGGAATGGGCCAACATCATTCACGAGAGCGCTGCTTCGGAGCGGATGGCTGAAATTAAAGCAGGCCTTAACGAGACTTGGTTCGCCTGGAGTGGTCCGACGACCGTAACTCCCGGCCGAAACATCACGGCGTATTACCGGATTCAGGGACCGAATCTGGTCATCGAGTACGCACCGCAGCGCCTCGGCGGCGATCCGTCCATGCATGTTCACACCATGTATCGCGATCCCACCAATGACTACGGGCGAAAGTTCATTACAAAATGAGAACGAAGCTTGCCGCTGTCGTTGCGATGGTCCTTTCGGTCGGGCTTCCCGTCTCTGCACACCGGCTTGACGAGTACCTGCAGGCTATCCTCCTTTCGTTAGAAAAAGATCGAGTTCAGGGCTACATGCGTCTGATCCCGGGTGTTGCGGTATCTTCAGCCGTACTTGCGAAGATCGACACAAATGCGGACGGACTCATTTCGGAGAGCGAACGCCGGAGTTACGCGGAGCGCGTTCTTCGCGATCTCGCCTTGTCCATCGATGGGAACGTTTGACGCCGCGGCTGCTCTCGGTGCATTCCCCGACGGTGGAGGAAATGAAACAAGGACTTGGGGAGATTCAGATTGAGTTCCGCGCGGATTTGCCTGCTGAAGGCTCTCACCGGAAACTCATCCTCGAGAATCATCACCAAAGCCGGATCTCCGCGTACCTGATGAACTGTTTGGTGCCGCGCGATCCTGATATTCAGGTGATTGAGCAGCATCGAAACGAAAATCAGTCGTTCTACCAATTGGATTACGTGCAGACCGGGATGCGTGCAGAGCGGCTGCCGTTGACATGGCGTTCAGGGTTGCGCTCCTGGGTCACCAACCTGGGTTCGTTCTCGAGCATGTTCCGCCTCGGCATGCATCACATCGCCGAGGGTACAGATCATCTTTTGTTCCTGCTTGCGCTGCTTTTGCCTGCGCCGCTGTTTGCGCTGGGTGGACGTTGGGCGGGATTCGCCGGCCTGCACCATAGCCTGGATCAGATTCTAAAAGTTGTGACCGCGTTCACGGTAGGGCACTCGATCACGCTGGCGTTAGCAGCTTTCGGCTTGGTCCGTGTGACCAGTCGCCCGATTGAAGTGCTGATTGCTGTTTCCATTCTTGTTTCGGCTGTTCACGCACTGCGCCCGCTCTTCCCCGGCCGCGAAGCGCGGATCGCGGCGTTCTTCGGCTTGATTCATGGTTTGGCATTTGCGTCGACTCTGGGCGAACTAGGTCTCAGTCCTTGGCAGCGCGTCGCCAGTCTTCTGGGATTCAACCTGGGTATCGAGACCATGCAGCTGATTGTGGTCACCGGTGCCATGCCGTCTCTTCTTTTGCTGAGCCGCACGCGCGCGTACTCCGTTCTACGAATCGGCGGCGGGCTTTTCGCTGGTCTCGCATCGTTGGGCTGGATCAGTGAACGGTTGCTAGGCGTGCATAACTTCGTTGACGTGATAGTGGGTAGTGTCGCGCATCGCGTTGTCTGGAGTGGCGGAGGGTTGTTGCTGGTCAGTATCGGTTATTGGGTGGCATTTCGATCTCATTCACTTGCGGCTCGCATTCGGATCGCATCCCGAGAGTATTAGGCAATAAATCGGCAGAATTGGGATATCGCTCAAAAGCGAACCCTTTTTAACCTGAATTTGAAGGGGTTTCGAAGGAAATCAATGCAGAAACGCAAACTTGGGAGAAGCGGTCTCGAAGTGTCGGCTATCGGGCTGGGCTGCATGGGACTGAGCTATGGCTACGGCCCTGCAACGGACAAGCAGCAGGCCATCACACTGATCCGGTCGGGCTTTGATCGCGGAGTCACGTTCTTTGACAGCGCTGAGGCTTACGGTCCGTTCGCGAACGAGGAACTGCTGGGGGAGGCGCTTGAACCCATGCGAGAACAGGTGGTGATCGCAACGAAATTCGGGTTCGAAGGCGGGAAGGTAGAGGCGGGCCTTAACAGCAAGCCAGAGCACATCAAGGAGGTCGCTCATGCGGCCCTGAAACGGTTAAAGACGGACGTCATTGATCTGTTCTATCAGCACCGCGTAGACCCAAACGTGCCGATCGAAGACGTCGCAGGCGCGGTGAAGAATCTCATCGCGGATGGAAAGGTCAAGCATTTTGGGCTCTCCGAAGCAGGCGTGGAGACGATCCGCCGTGCTCACGCGGTCCAGCCCGTCACTGCACTTCAGAGCGAGTATTCGCTGTGGTGGAGAGAGCCTGAAAAGGAAGTTTTGCCGACGTTGGAGGAACTCGGGATTGGCTTTGTCCCGTTCAGTCCTCTGGGCAAGGGCTTTCTGACCGGGGCGATCAGCGAGAACACGCAATTCGACAGTACCGACTTTCGCAACATTGTTCCCCGATTCACGCCCGAGGCTCGGAAGGCGAATCAGGTGCTTGTGGATCTGCTTGCCAGAATCGCAGCCGAGAAGCAAATGACGCCAGCGCAGATCGCGCTCGCCTGGCTTCTCGCGCAAAAGCCGTGGATCGTTCCGATTCCGGGGACCACGAAGCTGCATAGGCTGGAGGAGAATATCGGAGCGGCTAACGTTCAATTGAGTTCTGACGATCTCCGCGAGATCGAAGGCGCTGTTTCGCAGATCACGGTGGAAGGCGCGCGGTACCCGGCACATTTACAGCAACGAGTGGGCCGCTGAACGGCTTTCGGGATGGAGCGTGCGAGGATAAACGGCATCATGTCGGAACTCGCGAAATGGGACAGCTTTTACTCGATTGTCGGTTCGGCGGCGGGCGCATTGATCGGATTGCAGTTCGTGGTGATGACGCTGGTTGCCCAGAGACCGGCAGCGCACGGGGCCGCAGAAGCCGGGGCGGCGTACGCGACGCCGACCATCGTTCATTTCGGTTCCGCTTTACTGTTATGCGCGCTTCTACGCGCTCCCTGGGAAACCATCATCGTTCCGGCCGCACTGTGGGGCCTGATGGGCTTCGGCGGAGTAGCGTACTCGGTGATCGTGGCGCGGCGCATGTGGAAGCAATCCCTCTATCAGGCAGAGTTCGAGGATTGGGTGTTTTATCTTGTACTGCCTTTGGTCGGGTACGCCGTACTTGCAGTGTCGCCCTTGGCGGCTCGATCCCACCTGCGTGAGGCCTTATTCACCGTTGGGGCTGCGACTCTGTTCTTGCTGTTCGTGGGCATTCGCAACGCCTGGGACGGCACGACTTACCACGTATTTGTCAAGCCGCGGCATGACAGCCCCGCGGCGAGCCGCGACGACGATTCCAAGAAAATGAAGTGAAACTGACAGGAGCAAAATTCTATGTATAAAGCGAAAGCCTACTCGGCTGCGAGTGCGACATCGCCGCTTGCCTCGACATCCATTGAGCGGCGCGAATTAACCGAACGCGATGTGCAGATCGAAATCCTGTTCTGCGGGATCTGCCATTCCGATCTCCATTCGGTGCGCAATGAATGGAGCGAGTTCATGCCGACCCAATATCCGATTGTTCCAGGGCACGAGATTGTCGGCCGTGTCACCAAGACCGGCTCAGGAGTGACGAAGTTCAAGCCGGGCGACCTGGGCGCGGTCGGCTGCCTGGTCGATTCAGACCGCACCTGCGCGCAGTGCAAAGCCGGGTTGGAGAATTTCTGTCCTAACATGACGCTCACGTTCAACTCCCCCGATAAGCATCTCGGAGGAGTGACTTATGGTGGCTACTCCGAAAGCATTGTGGTCGATGAGCACTTCGTTTTGCGGGTCCCCTCGGGGCTGGAGCTATCGGGGACTGCGCCGTTGCTGTGCGCCGGCATCACGACCTATTCGCCCATGCGGCATTGGGGTGTCGGAAAGGGCAAGAAGGTTGGCGTGGTCGGTCTTGGCGGGCTGGGGCACATGGCCGTGAAGTTTGCGCACGCTCTTGAAGCTCACGTGGTCGTGTTCACCACCTCCGCCAGTAAGAAGGAAGATGCGCTGCGACTTGGGGCGAATGAAGTCGTCATTTCCCGCAATGCCGACGAAATGAAGAATCACGCGGGTAGCTTCGACTTCATCCTTGATGCGGTTTCCGCCGAGCACGACATCAACGCCTATATCAACCTTCTTGCGATAGGCGGTAATTTGACGCTGGTGGGCGCTCCCGCGAAGCCGCTGCAGCTCGCGGCCATGGGGCTTCTCTTTGGACGCCGGAATCTCTCCGGCTCGCTTATCGGCGGGCTTCCGGAGACTCAGGAGATGCTCGATTTCTGCGGGGCACACCATATTACTGCCGATGTGGAAGTCATTCCCATTCAGAAGGTCAACGAAGCTTACGAGAGGCTGCTGAAGTCGGATGTGAAGTATCGCTTCTCGATTGATATGGCTTCTCTCAAAAGCGAGTAAAAATGCAGAAACGAAAATTAGGGAAGAGCGACCTGGAAGTCTCGGCATTGGGACTCGGTTGCATGGGCATGAGCACTTCCTACGGGCCGCCCAAAGACAAACGCGAAATGACGGATCTGCTGCGGGCGGCGGTTGAGCGCGGAATTACGTTCTTCGACACCGCCGAAGTTTATGGGCCGTACTTAAACGAGGAGTTGCTGGGCGAAGGGCTGGCGCCGTTCAAAGGTGAGGTGGTCATCGCGACGAAATTTGGTTTCGACCTCAGCCCGGAGCGTGATTCACGCGGGGCGAAGGGCGCACCGGGGCTGAACAGCCGCCCGGATCACATCAAAGCGGCGGTCGAGGGCTCGCTCAAACGTCTGAAGGTCGAAAGCATCGATCTTCTTTATCAGCACCGCGTCGACGCTGAGGCGCCCATTGAAGACGTCGCGGGCGCGGTGAAGGATTTCATTCAGCAAGGTAAGGTCAAGTACTTCGGCCTTTCTGAAGCGGGCGTGCAGACGATTCGGCGAGCACACGCAGTCCAGCCGGTGACGGCGCTGCAGAATGAATATTCGTTATGGTGGCGGCGTCCGGAAGCCGAGGTGATCCCGACGCTTGAAGAATTGGGAATCGGGCTGGTTCCGTATAGTCCGCTCGGTCGGGGTTTCCTTACGGGAAAGATCGACCAAAACGCTACGTTCGACAGCACTGATTTCCGCAGCAGCTTGCCACGATTCACTCCGGAGGCTCTCAAGGCGAACCAGGCGCTGATCGATCTGCTCGGCAGCATCGCTCAACGCAAGGAGGCCACGCCCGCTCAAATTGCGCTGGCGTGGTTGCTGGCGCAGAAGCCGTGGATCGTGCCGATTCCAGGTACGACGAAGTTGAATCGATTGGATGAGAATATCGGAGCGCTGGCGGTCGAACTGACTGCGAACGATCTGCGCGAGATTGATGAAGCAGCGGCTAGGATCACCGTGCAGGGGGAGCGTTATCCTGAGGCGCTCGAGGAATTGACCGGGCGCTAGTGTTCGGGGATCTGGAGTTTATATGCGCTCGGAGGAGCCGGGCGAGGACGCCCGGCGCGGACGAGGACGTCCGCCCCACAAAGACGCTGCGGAGTAAAGTCAGATTTAGAAAGGGAGATTGGTATGGCCACTATTCTCGTCAATGGCAAAAAGCGCGAGGTGCAAGCACCGACTGATACGCCTTTGCTGTACGTCTTAAGAAACGATCTGGAGCTTTCGGGACCTCAGTTTGGCTGCGGGCTCGCACAATGTGGCGCCTGTTCGGTGCTGCTCGACGGAAAGGAAGTGCGGTCTTGCATTACGCCTCTGTCCGCGGTCCGCGATAAAGAGGTTACAACGCTCGAGGGTCTGGGCGCGAGATGGGCGAAACAGAAAGGCCTGACTGCCGAGCAGACGGCGAAGACTCTGCATCCCGTGCAGCAGGCGTGGATCGACGAACAAGCACCGCAGTGCGGCTTCTGCCAGAACGGGATGATGATTAAAGCTACCGAATTGCTCGAGCGCAATGCGGCGCCAAGCCTTGCAGAGATCAAGGAGGCGTTTACGTCAGGAGTTTCCCCTCATCTCTGCCGTTGCGGAACCTATACGGCGATCATCCAGGCTGTGCAACTTGCCGCTACGCAGATGGTGGGCAAGAGGGAGGTATTATGATGGTGCCTCAGAGAAGCACGACAAACATCCCCACCGATGTTTTCGGCGCATCGCTTTC
>JAFASD010000075.1 GCA_019244945.1 Acidobacteriaceae bacterium
CTGCTGGCGAACAGATGCACTGATTGATGCTGCTTGCGCTTCGATTCGAATAACGTAGCTCCACCGGTAAATACGAGATCGGCATCTGCGAAAAGGATCTGCTCGTTGCTTCGCATTGCTGGTGGGGCGCCGGCGAATGCCGAAAGCTCATCCATGCAGTCGTAAACGGTCACACTTGCGCCTAGATCCGAAGCAAATTCTTTGGCCATCGGCGTGTAATACCACGCGATCGAGTCGCTTAACTGTTGCTCTACAATCAATGCTGCAAGTAATTGGTGCTGCAGTTGCGCGACCTGGTCGGCTGTGCTGCCAATTGGCAATGCGGGTGTTTGGACGCGTACGCCACTTTTTGAACAGATGAAAGACCGCAGATGTGGCGCGGCATTTTCGAAAAGCGGCTCTTCAAGAAAGAAAACCCTCCTGGTGCGCGCGAAGCGGCTCATCAGATGTTGAGGACGCTGGAAGACGAAGCCCCACCGTAGGTGTGAAAAACAGATCAGGTCGATATCGTGTGGAATCATTTGTAAATTGGTTACTCCGGGCGAGTTTCTCGTGATTATTGAGGAGCGACTGTGCCAACGGCCAGTAAATCTCACGATTGCCTGACTCGTCGGCGTAATCAAAGAGGCCGTTATGGCAATGGCGATCGTCATCCCACCCTGGGTGATTCAGGATCGGGTATAAACAGATGCCGTGAACAGGGATATTTGCCGAATGTGCAGTTAGAACTTCCTCACAGATATAGTTAAACCATTCGGCGCGTCTGCAGTCTTCAGTCCCCGTTTCGGAGACGAACATAGGCCGGCGATAACGGCGCCAAATCTCTTCGATAATTTGGTGAAAAGGCCGGTAACTTGGATTCCCGCGATGAAGAATCGTCGAATTGTTCAGCCATTGATTGCGATCGTAAAAATTGAGTCCCAGCACATCCAGATATTCAGGCTTACCGCCCAGTTCGGGCGCAAGCCGGCCACACAACATATCCCACGCCTCAAATTGCGCAAGTCGATGTTTTTCTGCCTCAATTTCATCCCCGATAATTGCGGGATTGCCGACGATGTGAATGACGGGTTCCGGCCAAAACAGTCGTACGTCGTTAAGCTCGTTGAGTAAGATATCGCTCGCTAAAATCGCTGCTCGGACCAAATTTCGTTTAAGCTCGTTACCGCGCCCTCTCGTATGTGGATTTAGGGCTGCAACGTCGCCCCCCGCCCACGAGAGAAACGAGATCTCGTTCATTGGAGCGAATATCCGGCAAAGATCGCGCCTCCGCTTCAAAAATCGCGCCAGCGCGTGAGTAAAGCGGCCGAACGAGCTCACGAAGGAAGGCTCTAACACCTGAACATGCTCCGGCCAGCCGAAGTGCATCAAATCGAGAAGAACCTCAATTCCAATCGCGTTCGCAGCATCCAGAAGCACCGCGAGCGACTCGAAATTGTAGATGCCTGGAGAGTCTTCGATCAGGTGCCATCTGGCGCCTATACGCGCCGTATGGATTCCAAAATCGCGAAGACGCCGATAGTCCTCACGGGCAAAGCGGTCGTGTTGTGTGGACCTGATCAGGTCGAGCCGTTTGCCATTTCGAATTTTGTGGGTAGAGCACTCAAATCCCGCTTGAACAAAGCTTCGAAACATAGAATATTCAGTTGACAACCGTATTCCTCGTGAGTGATTTACAGCGAGAGCGAAAACGCTAACTCGCTGACCGGTGATCTACTTCGACAATAGAGACAGTTCCTCGTTGTGCGCAGGGCAAAGCGAAAATACCCCGTGCTATATGGATCAAATTACGCAGGTTTTGTTTCAAAACCCCGTATTTTCACCAGTTAGGGAATTGCGAAGTTATTCATTCGTTGAATTCCCGCGCCGCTAACTTTCCTAGGTGAGTAAGTCCTTTGAACAATCCTGAGAAAGATGGACTCAAATGTTTGCCGGTGAAAGTGCGACTGCTCCCATTATAGCTGGGAAGAATAGCGCGATTTACGAATTGAAGCGTGGCTCTCATGATTTCCGGTGTTAATGCCTCCTTCGCGATGAGGATTTTCGCCGGAATCGAGATCGTGCAGACGCGCTTTTGCTGTATCAGCGCGGTGCGAATGCAGCGGGCTGCGTATCTAGTTGCTACAGAGAAACCGGGCAGATTTCCGAGCAAAGCGAACCAGGCAAATTCATTCCTGGCATCGCCCTTGAATTCGGCGTTCAGGTAAGATCCCGTGCGCATGAGTCCGGGCACGGCTGTGAGTACATGAATACCCTGCGAGCGTAATTCGGTGCTTAGACCAGTTGAAAACCCGACCAGCGCGAATTTCGCGCAACTATAGGGCAGCAGATGAGGAATGCTGACACGCCCTCCAACAGACGTGATATTGACGATGTGACCACGGCGCCGACTCTTCATGTGAGGGAGCACGGCGAACGTGAGATTCAATGGACCCCAAAACATTACGTTCATAGCGCGCTCGAAATCGGAGTGATCGAATGCTTCGAGCGGACCCACGGTGATATGGCCGGCGTTATTGATGAGAATGTCAATGGCGCCGAGTTCGTCAAGCACGCGATTGATCAAAGTCTCGGCATCGGACTTGTCACTAATGTCACAAGTAAAAGGCGTCGCCTCGATGCTCTTCTTCCGAAGGCGGCCGCATGCTTCCTCCAGTTCCGCGGCATTTCGCGCGCACAAAGCGAGCCGGCATCCTTGCTCGCCCAATTCTTGCGCCAACGCGAACCCGAGGCCGCGAGATCCCCCGGTGATCAAAGCAACTTTGCCTCTGAGGTCCAACGTGGGACGCGATCCTCGCACCAGCTTTGTCGCTGCGACGGCAGCGGCAGCCGAGATTCCTGTTACCGCAAGCCAGGGAAGGCTGGCGCGGATCTTGGAGATTTTCTTCGTGAGCAGATTCATGAACAGAGCACTTAAGAAGATAGCGCTGGGCTCCAAACGTTTCGTGCAACTCACACCGAAAAAGTTCGGATCCGTGATGGGCGGCAACAAGCTCCAACGCGCGATCCCAATGCTAAGCTGAGACAGAAGTTGTGTCACGAAACACGGGCCGGTAGCTCAGTTGGTAGAGCATCGCACTT
>JAFASD010000274.1 GCA_019244945.1 Acidobacteriaceae bacterium
TCACAGCCGCAAGCAGCGCGCGAATTCAGGCTTCCGGATCTGAAGGCATGAGAAGCGCGTCGGCGCCTGCCTCAATCGCGCGCACGGCTGCTTCACCTTGGGAATATAACGAAGCGATGCCCTGCATCTCCAGTGCATCGGTGACGATCAATCCCTGAAACTGCAACTCATTCCGCAACAGTCCGGTGAGGACGTTCGGTGAAACCGTGGCGGGCACGGGCGACGGCTCAAAAGCAGGAACAGCCATGTGCGCCGTCATGATGGAATCCACTCCGTGCTGAATAGCGGCGCGAAAAGGGACGAGTTCGACAGATTCGATCCTCTCTTTCGGCTGATCCAGTTTCGCGAGTTGCATGTGACTGTCTTCGGCAGTGTCACCGTGTCCGGGAAAATGCTTAGCCGTCACCAGAATGTAATTTCCTGGATCGGAATGCGCGCCCTCGATGAAGGCGGATATTCCGGAAGCGACGGCTTGCGGGTCTTCACCATAGGAGCGCACGTTGATGATCGGGTTATCGGGATTGTTATTTACGTCGGCATCCGGAGCGAACACCCAGGTCACGCCGAGCGCCCGTGCCTCTCGCGCCGTGGCCGCGCCAAGCTCTTTCATCGCGGAAAGGTCGTGAGCGGCGCCGAAAGCCATCAGGTATGGGAACCTGGCGGTTTCGGCAACGCGCATCGAGGCGCCGCGCTCAAAATCGGAAGCGACCAGGAGCGGTGTTTTCGCGATGCGCTGCATGTGATTGATGAAGGCCGCCATCTCAAACGGCTGCGCGGGTATGACGCTGCCGTTCCGAATGCGGCCAGCAACAATGAAGCCGCCCACATGATCCTCTCGAATCCAGCGGACGAAATTGCGGTATTCCGAGTTTTCGCTCGAAGGGTAGTCGCCATAACCGCGAACAATGATGAGCTGCGCGATGCGATCGTGCAGCGAGAGAGAGCGAAGGAGAGTCGGCCGGTTCGTCCGGGCAGATTTGGAGGAAAGAGTGGAATGAGCGGATGTCGAAGCTCTCTGCGTCGACTGCGCAGCCACGAGAAAGAACGGCGCACCCAGGCAGATCAGGAGCGCCAAACGTCTATGAATAACCATTCCCCTCAATATAGAGGGAACTGCATAAATAACTTTTCAGGAATCGGTTTTTGCGCTTTGCGCGCGCGGCTTATTGCTTTTCTGAGAACCGGCGGGTTTCTTTGGAGTGAGCAATCGCTTGGCATGACGCACCAGCGCTGAAACTTCATTCGCGCTCTTCTGAATAACAAAATCGGCGCCGCTATTTTCAGAGTTAAGGCCGAGATTATCGGCGAATCCACTGAGCAAAATAATCGGGTTTTCGAATTTTCGTTCTCGCAAATGGCGGATAAGTTCGAGCCCGTTCATCGGCGACATCTTGTAATCGGTCACCACCAGATCGAAATTCTGTTGTTCAGCAATTCGCAAGGCTTCGGCGCCCGAGGAGGCGGGAACCACGTTGTATCCCAATTCTTCGAGCACACAGCGGCGGGCCATAATGCCGTCGCTGTTATCGTCCACAAGAAGGATCAATGCGGAGACTTGGGCGCGATAGGAAGGGGCGGAGCGCATCGAGACTCAGTGACGTTACCAGACGCGCGCTCAAACTGTCAATGACCTTCTATCGGATTCAAATCGCGCCACATCGAGTGCTTGACAGAACGACTTCAGCTTGGGATGAAATCTCTTCCGAGAATTCTCGCGAGTGCGCTATTCGACTTCGCGCGGCGCTTTGTAGCCGGCCTTTGCAATGATCTGATACTTGATCGGCTTATTTTTCTCGTTGACTACCTTCAGCGGCTCGTTGTTATCGGGGTTGACCAACTCTACTTTAATGCGGCGGAACCTGCCATCGTGCGCGGTGTTCGTCGGATGATAGGCCAAGGAATACTGATTTCTGAGAGAGTCTTCAATCTGGCGGAAAATCGCCGGATACTCTCCCGGGAAACGCGGAAAGAACGACATTCCGCCAGTCTCTTTGGCGAATGTTCTCATCTCATTGTCGGCTTGGAGAAAGGTCAAATCGGCCGGCCCGCTCATGCCCCTCGCCTCTGCCATCATGCGCGCAATTTGCAAAATGCTGATGGAATAGATCGGCACGCCCGATTCCTGCAGGGATTTTCGGGCGGTATCAAAAGTGATTTTGCTAAATGTATCCACTCCGCTCGCGATCACCAGGATTGCTTTTCGACCTTCAATTCCCGTCATGCGATCCGCCATGTCGGTCAGCGCATCGAAGATGTTGGATTCGCTGAACCCGGGAAGGCGGAGCCGCGCCATGGCTTCCTCGGCCCTGCGTTTATCCGGCGAGAAATCGGAGAGAATGGTAGGCCGCATATCGAAGGCAACTACTGCGACATTGTCGTCGGCCTTTAATGTCTCGAGAAAGCCGTACGAGGCCATCAGTGTTTCTTGCCAGCCGTAGCTCCAAAAAGCCTGGAAGCGGCCACTGAACTCGATGACCATGCAAATGGTCATTGGCGCCTCACTATGGCCGAATTGGCTGATTTGCTGGGGAACGCCATCTTCGAAGACGCGGAACTTCTCTTGCCCAATCCCCGGAATGAAATGGCCTCTATCGTCCACGACACTCACGTCCACATTTACCGTTGTAGCGTTGGATCGGAAGGTTGGGGTGTCTTTCGGGATGTCCTTCGGCTTTTTGAATTCAGAAGGGATCGGCTGCTCCTCGGGCGGTGGCGTATCGTCGGCCGGTTTTTTGGGTTTGGCGACGGAATCACCGCTCTGCGTTTGAGGGCCTTCCTGCGCGTAACTTTGGACCGGAAGCAGCGCGGCCAAAATAAAACCAATGCCGGCGAGGCCTGCAGAGAAAAAGCGGAACTTCATAGGTGTTGGAAATCCTTGTCGGGTCTTTGTCTAGTGAACCCAGCGATCACGATTGGAGTCCTTCTTTCGAAGGTATACCTCAAACTTCTTCCTTGCGCGACGGAGCTTCCA
>JAFASD010000356.1 GCA_019244945.1 Acidobacteriaceae bacterium
ATCGTGTCTTTTTTAGCGTTTCGAGCGCTCGATTGACTTCATCGCTGATTTCGGGCGGGGCGGTCACAACATTGTTCGGCATGGGTATTTATTATATTCCTGCGCGAGGTAGTTTGGACGCTTCTCTCCGGCGCCATTCAAACAAGACTACTCCTGCTGCCACTGAGACATTCAGTGACGATACCGATCCTGCCATTGGGATGCGGACGAGAAGATCGCAGTGTTTTTGAACGTTTTTGTGCAAGCCGTTACCTTCGACTCCTAAGACGATGGCAGTGGGGGTGCTGTATTCGATGCGATCGTAGAGTTCTGCGCCCTGGTCGTCGAGTCCGTAAATCCAGAATCCGTTTTCTTTCAGCCGCTCGAGGGTTTGGCTCACGTTGGTCACACGGGCCACCGGGAGATGTTCGAGTGCACCGGCGGAAGCGCGATCTACCGTTTCGGTGAGCGGCGCGGAACGGCGTTCGGGGATGACGATCGCGTTCGCACCGGCAGCATGCGCCGTGCGAATAATGGCGCCCAAATTGTGCGGGTCTTCGATGCCGTCCAGAACGACCAGCAGAGCGGCTCCCGGGATGACATCATTCAGCTCGACGTATTCGCGAGCGACTCCGAAGGCAATGACGCCTTGATGTGAAACTCCTTTGCAGGTGCGGTCGAGTAGCTCTCGAGGCTCGAATCTAACAGGCACGCATGCGGTCCGGGAAAGATCGATGACTTCCTGAATGCGAGGGCTAGATGCGCCTTTCGCGATCAGGATTTTGTCGAGTGGCTGACGGGCACGCAACGCTTCGCGTACAGGGTGGATGCCGGCGATCAGCCGATTCACAACGTGAATGCGACCACGTAGTCGCCTAGAGGCGATACGCCGGGGATGCCCCACCCTCCAGCGCAGATAACCAGATATTGTTTGCCGTCGGGGCCAAGAAAGGTCATGGGAGTGGCTTTCGCGCTGGCCGGCAGATCGCCCTTCCAGAGCTGTTGCCCCGTTTCGACATCAAATGCGTAGATGGCGGGATTGAGCGTGCCCGCTTGAAAGACGATCCCCGAGGCAGTGGTTATCGGACCGCCCAGCGAAATGGAACCGGAGCCGGCAGGGAGCATCGGGCTGAGTTGTCCCAACGGAACTTCCCATTTCTTTTCGCCGGTGCTCGCGGTGATCGCGAGCAAGGCGCCCCAGGGCGGCGGAGTGCAGGGCACGTGCTTGGGGCTGAGCAGGAGGCGGCGCATCATACCGTAGGGCGTGCCATGCTGCGGCGCGATTTCCCAATCCCCGTCAATTCTTCGTTCCCGTTTGGAAGTTCGCACGCCGGCAAGGTCGGCGCGAGGAATCAGGCGAACCTCGAGAGCAATATGATTCGCGGGAATGATCAGCAAATCGCGAGTGGGATCGTAGGCCATTCCGCCCCAATTCTGTCCTCCGACATAGCCGGGCATCTGCAATGTTCCTTCGAGCGACGGTGGAGTGAAGATCGTCCCTGAGTGAAGTTTACTGATCTCAGCGCGGCACCAGTCACGGTCGGCGGCATCTATACCGAAAGCGTCTTCGGCGCTCATTTTCTGCGGCGCGATGGGGCCGGGCTTGAGGGGGAACGGCTGAGTTGGCGACGCGATTTCGCCCGGGACATCACTCTTCGGAACTGCGCGCTCCTCGACTCCGAAAATCGGCTCGCCAGTTTCGCGGTTCAGGATGAAAAGGTTCGCCGACTTGGAACCGACGGCCACGGCTGGAATGGTGACGCCGTTCCGGCGGATGTCGAACAGAAGCGGCGGAGGCGCAACATCGTAGTCCCAGAGATCGTGATGAACGGTTTGGAAGTGCCAGACGCGCTCGCCTGTATCGGCGCGCAGGGCCACGATTGAATTCGCAAAGAGATTATCGCCGAGCCGCTCGCCGCCATAATAGTCCGGACTCGCGCTGCCCGTTGGGATGAAGACCAGATTGCGAGCCGGATCAGCAACAATCACCGACCAGGCGTTGGCTGCGCCGGTTCGGTCAGCACTGCCGTTTTTCCATGTATCCGCTCCGACTCCGGCGGGATTCTGCGGGATCGGATCCCAACTCCATTTCAGTTTGCCAGTGACCGTGTCGAATGCGCGAACGACACCGCTCGGCATATCGGTCCATTGGTTATCGGCGATTCCGGAGCCAACTACCAGCGTGTTGCCGATGACCGCGGGAGGGGAAGTTTCTTCATAATCGGAATAGTCGCCCCGCGCCATGCGCAAGCCTTTGCGTAGATCAACGGTTCCGTTCTCTCCAAAATCCGGGCAGAGTTTTCCGGTTTGCGCATCGACCGCAATCAGCCGGGCGTCGATCGTTGCCATGTAGATCCGGCGCTGTCCCGTTTCGGATTTCCAAGTGGAAACACCGCGGTTGGCATTGTCGCCGAATCCGGCATCTTTATTAACGTGCGGATCATAGGACCATCGCTCTTTGCCCGTGACCGGGTCGAGCGCGATGATCCGGCCGAGCGGAGTTCCTAGATAGAGTGTTCCATCGACGTACAGGGGCGTGGCTTCAAATTGAGTCGGTTTTGATCCGTCTTTGGGTGCGTACGCGTCGCCGGTACGATAAGTCCAGGCGATTTTAAGCGAGCTTACATTGGAACGATTGATTGCGGTGAGCGGCGAGAATCGCTGTCCGCCTGGATCGTGACCGTATGCGGGCCAATCGCCGTTTTGCGCGGTGATCGTGAAGCAAACGAGAAGCGATAACAGAGTCAGCGTCGAGCGTCGATGTCGCGGCATTTCGAGATTATGCTAACGGGATGCCATGTTCTTCGAGAGTGGCGCGGGCCTCTTTGGGCGAGAGGCGAGCGGCGTCGTACTCAAGGAATAACTCATGGCCGGAAGGCAGCACGCGGACTGTAAACATGCCATACACCGCATGCACGCGAGAGATGTTTTTTAGGTCATCGTCGGTGAGCGAGCGAGAAAGCTTGAACGTGACGTCTACCTTCGTCATCGGGATTCAGAATAACATCCCCAGGTGAGTTTATTCACGTTCAAATACAAGAGTGTTCGGCTTGCTTTTACCCAGCAGGTGCACCGTCACCGTCAAGGTTTTTAGATCGGGAGAAAGATCGAGTTGCTGAGTGTCTATAATTTTTCCTCTGATTTTGTCGGTCACTTCGAGAGTGCGCTCATTCACTCGACGCCCCGATGACGCAGAGCCTGGCGCCAGGTTCGGGCCCGTGCTCGGATAATCTGCCCCATCGAATTTCATCTGCCTGGTCGTGGCTTCAGCGGAAGTGATGAATGAAAGGCCGTCTCCCTGCCAAAGCTCAATGTGAAGTTCGAATACAGAGCTCGTTTCTTGGGTGGTGTTTTCCCACGTTCCGACAAAGCCCGTTGTTCCCGCCGTTCGCTTGTACAAATAGTCCGTCGTGGATGCCGACCCCTTAGCATCGTAACCGGTGAAGGTGTCTCGAAGCATGTTGCCGTCTCGGGAAAGCTTCCAAATGCCCAAAATCAGCATGCGGCCGTCTTTCTTGCGGACGACTCTCCAAGTGTTTGGGTCGTCAACGGTGACGGCGAGCGTGGTGCCGAAAACAGCGGGCTGGTCCGTTCCGTCGGCCACGACTGTTTCGGGATCGGTGCCGCTGAAGGTCAGGGCGTACTTGTTCGCCCCGAGGGGCTCAACTTTCATCTCATCGGTGATTTGGCTTTTCGACGGGTTCAGCTTCCATTTTCCTACGAATGACTCGTTTCCTGCCCACAACGCACGCATTCCCAGAAAGCTGACAAGCACCAGCTGAAATCTACGTTTTGACATGATCACGTGGTTGAACGCAGCTCGCGTCTTAACCCCAAGCAGACATAAACGATTCATTTTCCAGTGCTCCTCGGGCGTAAACCAATGCACACGGTTTGCCAGCGACGTTTAGAAGAATGTCTGCTGAAACTACTGTTTTTCTGCGCTGCGCCGTTCGATACCGGATACCTGCTGCCCAATTCCGGGATTTGGGTGGACGCCTACCGTAAGGCCTTTCCTTATGATGAGGATCGATGACCCGCGCGAGTTCCGGGCTACGTTATCATGCAGGCGGGAGCGCGATCTCAATCCAGTGTCGGCGCCCGTTGCGACCAATAACACCGAAGGCCGAGCCGCGCGCGCCGGAAACGCGCCAAAAAGGTTGCAATGGCTCATAATTGCGGTCACCTGGACCATAGCAGCGCTGGCAGTCTCGCCGGTCCTGTTGCGTTGGACTGCCGGCAGGCCGAGCGCTTTCAGAACACATGTTGCTATTGATTTGAGTTACGTCGCCGCGGCGATCCTTTGCTACGCATTTTTTCGCGTGGAGTCGACGCGGCTGGAGCGTTCGCGAGCAATCGCGTTAGTCGCGATGATTTTTCTTCTCGCCAGCGTTACAAACCAGATTCACAGTTTCAATGTCGATCAGGCTTCGAACTACGCTCCTCCGCTCGCCAATGCAGCCCTTCAGGAGTATCTACAAGAAGAGGTAGTCCACCTGTCGCCAGCCGTTGTGCCACACTCCTATCGGTTCTTACCCAACGCATTGGTTTATTGGCTACAGCTTGCGGGCGTGCGGTTCGACGCGGCCCGTGACATATATCGGCTGCTTACAGGTCTTCTCATCTTTTATGCGCTGTATCGGTTTGCCCGCCTCTATACCGACCTGCTCGGGGGAATCATAACGCTGCTTCTTACCGTGGCAATTTATCCAATCAGCTTCGAATGGTATATTGGGCAACTCACCGATCCCCTCTCTCAACTCTCCTTTGTGCTCGCTTTCATTTTTCTGGAAACGGAGAACTTTGCGTGTTTGCTAACCACACTCCTGCTCGGGTCACTCGCAAAAGAGACCGTACTGGCCTTATGTGGATTCTATGTGCTTTCGTGCCGCAGCACAGCGCATTATCGTGTCAAGGCTGTCGTGCTGTGCACCGCGAGCTTGGCGATGTTCTTATGCGTGCGCCTTTTTGTGCTGCATGGAGGGATGCATTATGAACAGATCAGTGGCCCGGGCCCCGCTCACGTATTTGAGAACTGGCGCGACATCAAATGGCAACGGCTCATCCTTCTTACTGCGGGTGCTTATTTACCGTTTCTGGTGCTCGCCTGGAAACGGACGCCGGTCTCCCTTAAACACCTGGTGTTCTATTTGTTTCCGGTACTATTCCTGTCGAGCTGGTTTTTCAGTTGGCTGAGCGAAGCTCGTAACTGGATGCCCATTGTCTTTGTACTAGCTGTTATTGCGGCCCGCTATTGGGATACACCGAGCGGATCATCCTCCGCGGCCAACACGTCACGAAGCAGAGTTTAGATGGAGCCAAACGGAACCAACTCGGCAGGCTTTTCCTAAAATGCCGGTTGTCTCTCAGAGCATTCGCGCGCGTGCGTACAGCGGTGCCCAGGCCTCGGTAATCCCGACCGAACTCGAATGGCCTTTCCGAAACGAATCACATCCGAAATGTGGCTGCAATTCGGCTGCCGATCCTCAGCTAAAACGGAGTGCAGCTTCTAGCCACTTCGGCCGCGACAGTCGCGCGGTACTGTTCGACTTGCGCTTGCTTTGTGGGTGAGAACGTAAGAATCTTTCTTTGCCCATCAATCACAACACCGAGCACAGCGTCTTTTGATGGATCATCGTTGTAGATCGACCAGCGGAACAATTCCTGCCCATCACGAACGCCGGCGCGGTACGCTGGACCATCCTCTACAATGCCGGTCACGTGTTTTGCCGCGAAACTGGCTTTCTCGTCGAACCCCGGATCGACCACAGCCTGCATCTCACTCTGTCGCACGGCGCAGCCACCCAGTTTCTCAGGCAAAGGGACGTCGGCACCCTCGACGGCCATGCTGCGCAGTTGCTCCATTTGCTCAGACGAGAGATATGGTGAGAATGCAGCGAGCACGCGCGCCTCGGTGAAATCGGGGGCCGGATGCTCCGTCTCGCTCTGGTGCACGAGGTCGAACATTACATTGTCGAGCGAGGCTTTGCCACTGCTGCGGACCCGAATCGCCGCATCCGCCCACAGGGCGATAGCTGCGCCGCGCTCATAAGAGAGCATGTAACCCTCGCCTGAGGAGTGCGACAGCGATTTCCACGCCGCTTCTTTCAGGCTGCGCAGAGGCGAGAGTTCGTAACGCCGCAACCATCGGTTTAGATAGTCGAGATACTCCGAGTAGGTTGTTAGTTCACTTCGCAAGGGAATTACTCCGGCATAATACACCGTGAACCCTTCCGCGAACCACTGTGCCACCTCGTCCGCACCACGCGGTCCCATGCTCATCGGGTTCCAGTGGTGGAACATTTCGTGCGCCATGAGTCGCAGCCGCTCAGCATCCATCGTGTCCTCATGGGACAAAAACAGCATGAAGGCATTCGTGAATCCACTGCCGTCGTTGTCGCCTGAGCGCTCGTCGAATGGCGCCAGCGTCACCAAGAAATAGGGCAACGGTGCGGCGCGCCAGAAGCGGTTCTCCTCGTCGAGGATGCGCCGAACCTCCCCGAGCGCATCTGCGTCACTGAATCTCCAGATGCCCCGGATCGCCAGGACGACAGCCGTGCCATTCTCGTTGCTTTCGGCAATGCGGAAATTGCCACCAGCCAGTAGAGCGTCAACCACTCGAATCCAAGGAGCCCGTACGCGCATCACACGATTCTTTTCACCGCTGCGACTCATGCCAAAGCTCGTGATAATCGGCGAATTTCTGGGCAGTGCGCGCCAGTCAAAAGTCACGTCCACGTCAGCGGTGCGCTGTATCTCGGGATAAACAAGCGCATCTTCTGTGTTGAAAAGGAAGTAATCGTCATTAATGATCGCCATGTGCTCCTGTGGATGTCGAAACCACTCCGTCTGCTGCGGCACGATATCGTAGCTCAGCTCAATGCACTGGTTCGGGCGAGCCTGGAGTAACTTCTCACCTGAATCCGTGGGCTGGTCGGTCAGGGTCGCTCCAGGTGAATTCACTTTGAGATTTTGGGTCTGACCTTCGAGGTGCGCTGCGCCCCCGTAATGCTTTGGAATGACTATCCCTGTTTCTGGCTGGCGAATACGAAAGTGCTCAATCACATGGAATGCCTTGCGGCCGTTCACCATGACTGGCTGAAATCGGAAGACAATGGAAGGAGTGTACCGATTCTCGCCGCGCATCCCAAAATTTCCAAGCACGGAGGCCGCGGCAAGGGCCAGTGTAACGGCGGCACGTCGCCTCATGTACTGCCCGAGCCGAGCTATGCTTTTTCGGCGTGGTTTGTCCGAGTCTGACGCGATCATATGCCCATCTTCGCGGAGGGCAACGCGAAGAACGTCCGGATTAGCAGCGCCATTTGGGATAACGCCAGCTGCGACACGGAAATCAAGGGATGGCTCACGGCCTCGTAAGCCTCTACTGATGGCAGGATTTAAATCAGCGTCTGCCTGAAATCGAAAGCTCAAGGCCTGAAGGCTTGACTGACAGCTCACGCTTCGCGCGTTCGAAGCGCTCAATCATGCCGGGTGAGTTTCGTCCTGTTCATTCAGATACTGGTCGGTCTCTTTCGGATGCTCCACGATAAAGATAATAGCTCCGTAGAGCTTGGCAAGAGAACCGATCTGCCGCGGGCGATGTACACAGCCTTTTCGCTGCTCGCCGCGGTTTCGGCCCGACTCTCGGGTTGACAACTTTAGCAACGAGCAGACCATCCGCACGGCGATGGATCGCGCGCACGAGGACAAGAGGAGGCATTACTTTCGGGCATACCGCGAAGAGCGCGGATCTCGAGCGGATGTCCATATTCGCTCCAAACGTTTGAATTGATCTGTTTGAGTGGTGCGCCCGGACAGATTCGAACTGCCGACCTTCTGGTTCGTAGCCAGACGCTCTATCCAGCTGAGCTACGGGCGCGACAGATCACAGTATAACAATCGATGAACGCAGGTGCGCGTCAGGCGATGGAAGCCTGAGACGACTGTTCCAGAGTGAGAGTTGAGATGCAATTTCTGCCGTCCGCTTTGGCGCGATAGAGAGCTTCGTCTGCAACTCGGACGAAAATGTCTGGGCTACGCTCCGAGCCGTCGGATACGGTTACGCCAAAACTCGCGGAAACGCGCAGTTCGGCGCCATCGACCAGGATGGTGCTTCCTTGGAGTTTGTATCGCATGCGCTCGGCTTGCATAGCGGCCTGTTCCAGATCGCAGTTGGGCAGCACGACCAGAAACTCCTCGCCTCCGTAGCGGCCGATTTGGTCATAGGGGCGCATGTTGCCCCGCAACCGGGCTGCGGTTTCACGCAGGACTGCATCGCCCGCAAAATGCCCGAAAGTATCATTAATTTTCTTAAAGTGATCGATGTCGAGAAGGATAACGCCAACGGTTCGTCGGTCGCGGTGACATCGCGAAAGTTCCTGTTCGAGAGCTGATGCGATCGCGGGACGATTAGGAAGCATGGTGAGCAGATCCTTATTGGCCCGCTCCCGCAGCTCATCGCGCGCTCTAAGTAGGTCGAGTTGGAGGTCCACGATTCGTTTGCCGGCACGCAGCCGAACTTGCAATTCATGTTCGTCGAACGGCTTAACTACGTAGTCATCAGCTCCCGCTTCCAGACCTTCGACGATTTCATCTTTTGTATTCTTGCCCGTCAGTAGAAGGATGTAGGTGTAAGGCTCCCGAAGCGTTTCACGGACCCGGCGACAGACTTCGGGTCCCGTCATGTGAGGCATCACCCAATCGAGTACAGCCAAAGCGGGAGCACCAGGCTCAGCTAACATTTCCCAAGCTTCGGCGCCGTTTTGCGCGATCAGGACTTCGTAACCCCAGCGCTGGAGAGCGCGCGATAGCGTCGTTCGGTATATTGCGCTATCGTCAGCTATTAAGACTTTCATCGTTGGCGCGTACTCGGGTCGCTATCAACCTAATCGTCTTCGAGAGCAAAATAGTTAGGCCGGTGAATCAAGTAGCAGTAGGTTTTGAGACGCCCATTGCCCACCGCGCCAGCTAACCATGCAAGTCTAACAAAACAATCTGTTTCCATCAAGTACGCGAGCAGCTGATCCGGAACCGCCAAAGAGGTCCGGAACACTCTCCAATGTGCACGTGGCGGGCCAAGCAGGCTATATCATAGGGATGCGGCCCGTTTTTGGAAAAAATACCGGCAGGCATTGGAAAAATAAGGAGCTTCGATGAAAAATTCAGTACTGGTGCCGATGGTGGTGGAGCAGACATCGCGGGGCGAACGCGCCTACGATATTTACTCCCGACTGCTGAAGGAGAACATCATTTTTCTGGGTACGCCGATTGACGACAATGTGGCTAACTTGATCATGGCTCAGATGTTATTTCTGGCGGCTGAAGATCCGGAGCGTGATATTTCGCTCTACATTAACTCGCCCGGCGGGTCGATAACGGCCGGGCTGGCAGTCTTGGACACTATGCGGCTAGTTGAGCCGGATATCGTAACGTATTGTATCGGACAAGCCGCGTCGATGGCCGCGGTATTACTGGCTTGTGGGGCGAGGGGAAAACGTTTTAGCCTGCCGCACTCGCGTATCCTCATCCATCAGCCTTCGATGAGCGGCTTGGGTGGACAAGCCGCCGATATCGATATTTATGCGCGAGAAATTCTGCGCATGCGGCAATCTTTGAATGAAATTTTGGCGGAGGCGACGGGCCAGCCCGTTGAAAAGATTGCGCGAGATGTGGATCGCGATTACATTCTGGAGCCGGATGCAGCTTTGGAATACGGAATGATTGACCGGATCATCTCCAACCGCGTGCTTCAACCGGTTCCCACCCGATAAGCACTTTAGCCCGACGTATTCGGGTGAGAAGGGGATCATCTACCGGGCACTCATTTACGAAATGCGGACCTCTCTCACGCAGCCAAGACTCGCCCTGGGGGTTTGGATTGGCTGGCCCTCGGGGTTTAAGAAACGTTTCGCGGAGATAAGATTCTATCAAGCAAGTACTTACATCCGAAGCGCGACAGTTTACATGAAAGGGCAGGTTGGCCGGTTTTCAAATTTTTCGGGTCATTTTGCCTTGACCCTGTCGTCGCGCATGGGTTAGAGTGATGGTTCGGTTACAAAATCTGGAATACATAAGACTTGCTTATCGAATGATCTTACGATATGGCGTGATTCTCTCCGCGTCTTTGCTTTTTGGCGTTGTGCCAGGGATGCGGGGTGAAGAGAGTGGCTCTGCCCGCTCGGTCTCAGGCGGTGGGACTTGGGAGGGTAAGGCAACGGACTTAGCGGTATCCCACTCCCCGGAAACGGATAATCGGCTGAAACAGGCGGATTCCCACTTTAACGCGGGCCGACAATTTTACTTCGCCGGGAACTTGGCCGGCGCTCGACGTGAGTTTGATCTGGCGGTCGATGCGCTGTTGAATGCTCCCGATTCTGTGCCCGACCATACGAGAATTGAACGGCGCCTGGATGAAATTTGTGACCTGATTTACCGATTCGACATTGAAAAACTGGGAGCGGGCAACGCGACGGAAGATGCTGTTGTTTATGACAAAGCTCCTATTGATGAAATCAGCCCGATGACGTTCCCGGTGGACGAGAAACTCGCGCCACAGTTGCGGACGGAACTGAATCAGACCTCTTCAGGAATACCGCTAGAACTTTCTGACCCAGTTCTCAGCTACGTGCACTATTTCTCGACCGATTACGGCCGCAAAATTCTGCTTGCGGGGTTTCGCAGGTCAGGCCGCTATAAGCCTCTCATTCAACGGATTTTTGCGGAAGAGAACGTTCCGCAGGAATTGGTGTACCTGGCGCAGGCGGAATCCGGCTTCTTGCCACGGGCTCTTTCCAATAAGAACGCCGTAGGGATGTGGCAGTTCATCGCGGGGACAGGCTCAACTTACGACTTGGCCCACACGGCGACATACGATGAACGCTTTGACCCGGAAAAGGCAACGCGGGCAGCCGCAAGACTTTTAAAGGACCTTTACACCCGGTATGGGGATTGGTATCTAGCAATGGCGGCATACAATTGCGGCGCGGGTGCAGTGGACCGGGCAGTTGAACGCACAGGATACGCCGATTATTGGGAGCTGTTGAAACGACATGCCTTGCCCAAGGAAACTGCCAATTACGTGCCGATTATTATCGCGATGACCATCATGGCCAAGAATCCCAAGGATTATGGGTTGGAAAATGTTGACCTAGATCCAGCGATTGACTATGATTCGATCCCACTGGCGGCGGCAACGAACCTGAATCTTATCGCGGATGCAGCCATGCAACCTGTATCTGTTATCCGCGAACTGAACCCATCGCTGCTGAGGATGGTTGCTCCCGCGGGCTTTGAGGTGCATGTTCCCAAAGGCGCCGCTCAGAGCACGCAAGCCGCTCTTGAATCCGTGCCTGCTGAAAGCCGTCAGGCGTGGCGCTTGCACCACGTCGAAGCAGGGGATACGCTTGACACAATCGCGAGATCCTATCACTTGAGCGCGGAACGCATCGCGGCAGTGAACCGCGCTGCCGATTCGATAGAAGCGGGAGATGTGCTTTTAATTCCCGCGGTTTACCACGAACCCACGCAAGGCGCTCGGGTTCGGTTCAGAGGTACTCGGGGGAAGTCAGCATCGAGCAGC
The DNA here is from genome assembly GCA_019244945.1 of Acidobacteriaceae bacterium. Taxonomy (GTDB): domain Bacteria; phylum Acidobacteriota; class Terriglobia; order Bryobacterales; family Bryobacteraceae; genus Bog-105. Next base: position 11,558 of record JAFASD010000356.1, read on the forward strand.
GCGTTCCGATCAAGGAAGGGTACTGCCGTCCAGAACGGAACGCATGTCGCAGCATCGCGCAGGCTTCCGGCGCAGGTTCTGCATCGTAAGGCCGCAGTTCACACCGCCAGCTTAGAGCGCTGAGGCGCTTTCTAAGCCAACCAACTTAACCTTCCTCTCTCGTCACGATCGAATTACAGCAGCGGCCGTTTTGCGAGTCGGTGACAAATTCACTGAAAAACTTATCTGCCTTGATTCCTATAGCTTGGCCTTAGATTTTTAATTTTTCAAGACTCCTCGCGGTGTAGCTTCGTGTGCGGGATGAACTGGACCGCGGCAGGCGAAGGGGAGCGCGGCTGGGCGTTGAAGGAGGAATTATGTTGGACTCACGAACTGCTGTCCTCCCAGGCTGAGTTTCACGCGCTAACCGCACGATTCAAAGGATTCTCAGGACCGGTTGGGTCGGGGAAAAGCGCTGCGCTGTGCTTCGAGGTACTGCGGGAATGCTATTTGAACCGAGGCCTGCAGGGAGTTTTCGCGGCACCGACTATGGCCATGCTGCGCGATGCGAGCCTGGCGAGCCTATTCGGGCTGATGGACGTTCAGGACATTGATTACGATCTTCGGAAGTCGGATGGAGAGCTGATCCTGAAGGCTCCCTCAAGCACCGTGCTCCTGCGCTCATTAGATGAGCCAGAGAGAATGCGAGGGACGAACCTGGCGTGGTTTGGGATCGACGAGCTTTCTTATACGCGCGAAGAAGCGTGGCTGAGGCTCGAGGCGCGGTTGCGTGATCCGAGGGCCGAAAAGCTTTGCGGATTCGGCGTCTGGACGCCGCAAGGGCACGATTGGCTCTATAAGCGGTTCATTCAGAAGCCGGTCTCCGGTTATGGATGCGTGCGCGCGAAGCCGTTCGAAAACCGGTTCGTGTTGGCGAGTACTCCGGATTATTACGAACGGCTGGAGAGCAGCTATGACCCGAAGTTCTATCGCCAGGAGGTTTTGGGAGAGTACCTGAACAGCCGGGTTGATCGGGTCTATCACTGTTTCAGTAGGGCAGTTCACCTGGTTCAGCACGGGTATGATCCGCACAAATCGTTGCTTTGGGCATTGGATTTCAATGTGGCGCCCATGACTTCGGTGCTTCTCCAGCGGGACCACGGACGGCTGGTTGTAATTGATGAGATTGTGCTGGAACGCGCAACGACAGAGGAAGCGTGCCAGGAATTCGAGAACAGATATAGAGGCCATGCCGCGGGTTTGGAGGTCTTTGGCGACGCGAGCGGGAGAAACATGCACACGACGGGGACGACAGATTACACCATGCTTCAGGGCTTCCTGTATCGGGCAGGATTGCGGAACGTCAAGATACGTGTTCCCACCAAGAACCCGCCGGTGCTGAACCGAGTTCATAAGGTAAACGCGCTGCTTACGAATGCGCTTGGTGAAGTGCGCCTGGAGGTGAACGAGCGATGCCACGAGCTGATCAAAGATTTCGAAGAAGTGATGTTCAAACCGGGCTCCGGAATCATCGACAAAGTGCGGGATCCAAAACGGACACATGCCTCGGACGCACTCGGGTATGCAATTTGGGAGCTCTTCGGAGAGAAGGCCTCAGCGGGAGAGATGGATAAGCGCCTGTTTTAAAGGGAGCAGGAATAAACAAGATGATTGAGATCGATCGAGAACATCCAGACTTCAAACGCCAGAAATTCATGTGGCGGATGTATCGCGACCTGTACGCGGGCGGCCATGAATTTAAACACCGAGCGGCAGAATATCTGTTGCGGCGTCAAAAAGAGCCGCTGGATGTCTATGGCGAACGCCTGCAGAGAGTGTTTTACGAGAACTACATAGGCTCGATTGTGGATTGGTACGCGTCGACTCTGTTCCGGCGCGAACCGAGTCTGCAATTTCACGGCGGTACGACGGCCAGCCAGAGTTTCTTCGCGCAACTCAGCGGTGACTGCGATCGACGTGGCGCCACGCTCTCCAATTTCTTCCGACAGTGCTTGATCGAGACAATAGTTGCCGGGCGCAGCCACATTTTGATCGATTTTCCCCGCGCGAGCGTGCGTCCTACCAACCGCGCCGAAGAAGACGCAGCCGGGCTTTCTCGGGCGTTCCTCATTCGATACCAGGCCGAAGAGCTTATTAACTGGAGCACGGATGAACGAGGTGAGTACGACTGGATTGTATTTAGACAACGCGTTCGAAGACAACCCACGATCAACTCGCCGGGGCCAGAAGAGGAAACTTACTGGTATTACTACGACAAAACGGAGTATCGCACCTACCGGTTAGCGGAACAACCGAATGAACCCAAAAGAATCGAGCTGATCGCACATGGAGCGCACGCTTTAGCACGGCAGACCCGTGTCCCTGTCGTGACCCTGCAGGTTAGCGAAGGGCTTTGGCTGATGAACAAGGCTGCGCATCTTCAGCTGGAGCATTTTAACAAGTCAAATGCACTTGGCTGGGCTATAACAATGGGTCTTTTCGCGATGCCCGTAATCTATTCGGACCGCGAATGGAACCAAATCGTGGGAGAAAGCTATTACATCCAATTAGGCCCACAAGACAAATTCGGTTGGACAGAGCCTGACGGCAAAGTGTATCAGATAGCTGCTGCCAATCTCGAAACGCTGAAAGAAGAGATTTATCGAGTTTGTTACTTATCGCAAGCTTCAGGAGAAATGACGGGCGGGCATGCACAATCAGCACTCAGCAAACAGCTCGATTTTACGATTACGCAAGAAGTGCTGCGCGCGTATGGTGGCGCAGTGAAAGACTGCATTCGTCGAGTGCTAAGTGCAGTCAGCGATGCGCGTAAAGACGACGTAGATATATCTGTATCCGGGCTGGATGAAGTGGATATCAGCGACTTCGGACTGGAATTACAGAACGCGACAAACCTTTTGCAATTGGGGATCGATTCCCCCACGCTCAGGCAGCAGATTTACCAGAGACTCGCGTTGAAGTACTTGAGTGATACCCGGCAAGAGATAAAGGACCAGATCGCACGTGAAATCGAAGCACAAATAGTGCAGGTAGTGGAGAGGAGATAATGGCAGATCACATTGACACAAAAGGCGAGGCCTTGCCGATGGAAAGCGAGCCCGCCGGTAACCTAGATATTCGGGACGTAGTGCGTCAGACCATAGAAGAGTTCGTTCGAAATGAGCGCCGCAAAAGTGAACCAGCTTATAAGGCGGAGCTCCACGAAGAACGAAAGCGGCGGGAAGGCTTAGAGACGCGAGTTAACCACCTTATCGAAGAAAACCGAAAAGCACGCACCGCGGCGGAAGAAGCCGACAAAAACTCTCAGATTCGTACTGAGCTGCAGAGGTTGGGGGTGACGAAGATAGACCTCGCATTTCGCGCGATTAAAGACGACATCGTGCGAGCAGAAGACGGCCGCCTCCAGGCCAAAGGTTCCGAAGGTAAGTCGCTCGAAGATTACGTCACGGGCTTCGTACAAGAGAACCCAGAGCTTCTTCCGGCGAGAATCGCTGGCGGAAGCGGGGCGCATGCTCCATCACGGAAGGCTGAATCGGGGGGCGGCGGCATTGAGATCGAGAAGATCAGACCGGGAATGAGCAAAGAGGATCTCGACCGAGTACGACAGGAAGTATCCCGTCTGGCGGCTCAAGCACTTCGGGGCACATAGTTACCGGCAATTTCGATTAGTAGGACGCGCGAGGGACATGGAACCGGTGAGTCTGTGGCGCGACGAACAGTCGCGCGGCAGCTCGAGACGGGACTTAGGCTCTTTGCGCATATAAATTAACAATTCACACAGAGCACGATCAACACGCCCTGAAACACTGAGGGCGCGCTTTGATTTCGTGACTTTTATTTAGGAGACTTATGTCAACAATTACTTCTACCAATCTGGCAAATGCGATCGTAAAACTTGTTGCAGCCGAAGCATTGCCGGCGCTTATGGGCAATCTCATCATGGGTAACTTGGTGAATCGCGACTACGAGCCTGTGCTCGCGCATGCGGGAGACACAGTGAATGTACCGATTCCACCCACGCTCGTGGCGAATAATATTGCGGAGGGCGGAACCGTCACACCGCAAAATCCCAATCTGGGCAACGCTCAGATTGTTTTGAATACTCATGCGGAAGCGACGTTCCAAATTCCGGACGTCACGAAAGCATTGGCATTTCCCGGTCTATTGAAGGCTTATATGCAGCCGGCGGTGATTGCCATTTCGGAGCGAGTGGAACGCGATCTTTTGGGGCTTTACAGTCAGTTCACGGCAAATACCCCGGTGGGCACGGCGGGCACCTCAGTGACCGAAGCAACCATTGATTCCGCCGAAACTGCATTGTTCTCGGCCATGGTGCCGTCGAGCGCTTCTAAGTATCTGGTGGTCGATTCCAATACATACTCGCAGATCCGGCAGATTCCCAGGTTCAGCGAATATTACTCCGCCGGCGAGGCTGGCCTCAAAGCCTTAGTGGAAGGTAACGTCGGGAAGATGAAAGATTTTTTTATCTTCCGCTCTCAATTCGTTGCTGTCACAGGCGCCGCTTCGCCGAACGTCCACAACCTGGCATTCACGCGGGACGCTATCGGGTTAGTGGTCCGCCGGCTGCCGCAACCTCTTCCGGGAACCGGAGCCGTTGCCGAGCACGCCGAGATGGGTAACTTCGGCATTCGCGTGGTCATGAGCTATCAACCCAATACGCTCTCCCAGCAGTTCACGGTCGACGTGCTGTATGGCTGCGGCGTGCTGCGAAATAATTTCGCAGTCCAGGTAAACAGCTAGTTAGTTTTAACAATTCAGTTATCGGGGAGCTTGTAGATGCAGGCTCCCTTTTTATTCAGGAGGTGAAGCATGGACGTAAGGCAATATTATCGAAAAATCCGCGAGGTCGAAGCTGTTTTGACTGAGCCATATCCATTACTGGTGAGTTTGGATACGCCAGATGGCGGGAAAGCCGGTTTAGTCTCTGAAGTCTCGCGGACACTTGCCGCCAGAATGATCGTCGAAGGATGCGCCGTCCTGGCTAGTGAGGCCGAACAAGAACAGTACTGGGAGCGCCAGGCAGAGATGAAGAAATCGCTGGAAAAAGCGGAGCTGGCCCGGCGTGTTCAAGTGGCGATTATCACTGACTCGGATTTGCAGAGCCAGACCGTCAAGACGGAGTGCGTTGATTCTTTGAAGAAAAGAAAGTAGGCGTCTAATGGCTCTTTTTACGGATGCAGACATCGTCACGCTGAACGATCTTCTGACATTTGAAAGCTCGTTGGTGCAGATTGCTTCATCGCACGGGATTGATGTGGATACTAAGATCAACCTGTCCCTTAGCGCCATCAGCGACCGGCTGATGCTCTGGCTAATCAGCGCCGGAGCATCAGATCCGCAGTGGTTGAACCGGCGTTTGCTGGGTCTGTCGACAGTCGTTGTCACGCCTACTCTAACGCGATGGCTGTGCCTCGATTCGCTGTCGCGGTTCTTCGCCGAGGCGTACAACGTGCAGCTCAATACACGGTTCCACGGCAAGTGGACCGAGTATCAGCAGGCCGCCAGCGATGCATGCGAGATGGTTTTCATGTCCGGAATCGGGATAGTCTACAATCCTTTGCCTAAACCAGCGATGCCACTTATTACATCGGGAGTTGGGAGTGGAACGGCACAAGCAATGTTTGTGCAAACGGCTTGGGCTGATGCGCATGGGGACGAGAGCGCACTGAGCCCAGTAAATGGCATTATCCT
>JAFASD010000422.1 GCA_019244945.1 Acidobacteriaceae bacterium
GATTGGCTTCTCGCGGCTGGTTATTTTATTCCGGGCGTCCGTCACTTCACGGCGCTGGTGGCGGGCATGTCGGATTTGGAGTACCGGAGGTTTGCAGGTTTTGCGTATGCAGGAGCAGCAATTTGGGTAGCGACCTTCCTAACGCTCGGCTATTTGGTCGGTGAGGAGTGGCAAGCGGCATTGCGCCTGGTGCATCGCTACACGTTGGTTCTCGTGCTGCTTGCATTGGCAGCCGGAGTGGTTTATTGGTTTCGACCCAGAACTTAGGACCAGTAGATTGATCACGACGCGAAGATGAGAACGGAATTACTGCGATTCAACGGCGCTGTCGAGCGGGATCCCGCCATCGACACGTGGATGAAAGAGCATTCAGGCGAATTGGGCGCGATCGCGCACCAGTGGTTTGACGTGATGCGAAAATGCGGGGACGAAGTCCGGGAGCTCTTGCACGACGGCTGTCCGGTTGCCTGTTTGAGAGATGCACCCTTCGGCTACGTCAATGTATTCACTTCGCACGTAAACGTCGGGTTCTTTCACGGTGCATCGCTGCCGGATCCGGCCCGCCTGCTCCAAGGCACGGGCAAATTCATGCGTCATGTGAAACTGAGACCGGGAACGCCCACAAACACCGCAGCGCTACGCAAGCTCATCGGTGCTGCGTACTCGGACATAAAGGCGCGCGTCGAAAACGGCTAGGTCAGCGAAACGCCTTGATAGACCACCGCGAGTGTGAACCGCCAGATCCGTAACATTGTGTGGCATCGTGGCGGGAGATCATGCCGTTATCGACATCCGATATCTTCGTTGTCCTGGTAATCAGTCTGCTTCAGCTCGTCGACAAAGGACTCGGTCTGCGACGCCAACCGCCGGCGCCGGAAGCTTGGTCGTTCGGATTCTTTGCCAGCCAATTCGCGCGCAATCGTGTCCAGCAGTGAGTGTTGCTGGTCGTCGCCGGCCAATTCCCAAACCATGACCCCGCCCAGGTTGTTAGCGATCACGTACTCTGCCTTATCGCGCACCGACCGCGGGTCTTCATAACTGATCATGATCCCGGTGGCCGGGTTGTACAGCCACGGTACTTTCGCGTCCGGCTTCCAAAATTGCGAATAGCTTCCTATGTAATTGTCTTCAAGATCCTGGTAGAAGAAGCTTCCGCTGAACGCGCTTCCGGCGTTATTCCACGTTCCTTTCGCGGGACCTGTGTTGCTCTGGTAAAGCCCGTTGCCTGTGTTGGGAACGCCTTGCCAACCATTGCCGATAAAGCGCACCCCAATGACAACCTTATCAGCCGGTACGCCCGCTGCAAGATAGGCTTTTACCGCGGCATCCACGTTGTGAGTAGCTCGCAATTTGGGCGGTGCTGGATCATCTTTTGCGGGAAACAGAGGCGCAACGAAATTCGTGGTTTTACTGGAGATCTCGGTAAAGTCGTATGTCTCCAGGTTGATCCAATCCAGTTGCGGATGGATGTGGGCCAGATCGATATTTTTGTAATTACTCGGCCCTGCGGGGGCAGCAATCGTCAGGAGATAGGGCTGGCCATCGGTGTTCCCTTGTGCGTCGAGCTCGCGGCGCAACTCTACCAGCAGCGCGGTGTAGGTCTGTTTTTGTCCCGCGGTGGGGAACTCCCAATCAATGTCGATTCCATCGAACCCGTTCTCCTTCATGTACTGCACACACGACTGCGCCAGCTTCCGTATACCAGCCGGAGTAGCGGTCGCACTCGTGTAGCGGGCTTTGCTCGACGCGCCACCTATCGAAATCAAGGTCTTCAAATCCGGATGCTGCTGCTTGAGCTTAAGCAGTTCCGGGAAGTTGACTCGATCCTCAGCCGGGCTCTCCGAAACACACTCACCCGTCGTCGAAATACCCGCAAACGCATAGATCACATGCGTGAGCCGATCGGCGGGGATATCCGCGACACTATAGTTCAGCTTGCTCGCCCCGGCTGGGAAATAGCCCGCTAGGCGCTTCGTGTTCATCGTTGAATCCGGATTAGCCATGTCGTCGCTCCATTCGCTCAAAGTGTTTGCTTGCGCTTTGCCCCGCAGATGCCAACGGCGCCCATAATTGCCAACCCTTTGGCATCTCTCGATCCTATCGAAAAAGCACGTCGGTCGACACGTCAAATGAATTCCGGTGTAGTCGAGCTGTCTGCCTGAATCTTTGACCGCGCGGCGTGCTGTTATAAAACAGGATCAGCGGTAACCGGCACGGTTTCGAGCGAACGAGCCACAAATGCCATAAGTCCGTCGATCTGCTCTCGTGTAACCGGAAACTGCTCAATTACCTCATCGATACTCATGCCGGCTTCCAGATTTTCGAAGACAACTTTAACGGGTGTCTGGGTTCCTTTGAGAACCCATGCACCGCTAACTTTGCCGGGAATGCTTTCGACGCCCGCATATCGCGACCAATCAAGAGCTGACACGAGATCGACCTTGCTTTCATCGTAGCTTTCGGCGGATTTGACCGGAGCATCTCACCGGGCGAATTCTCAAAGCTACGCTCTGAGGATCCCGGGATGCGCTGGCCGTATCACACCCTAGCTGTAGAAGTGAACTCCGGAATCGTGAGTGACAGGTGGGACAACCACAGTACACAGCGTACTTATCTTCAACGACCGGATTGTCGTAAGTAAACCTGCGGCTTCACCCGAGCACGTGCCGCTTCTTTTCGCGAGGGAGCAGTGCATTGCTATTGGCGCAATTGAGCAGTAACTAGATGGGCGGTATCAAAGGCCCGTTGCTCTGGCTTGGAATTCCGCCGACTGAACTGCTGTGGAACTGCCGCCGATCCAAACAGTGTAGTTGACGGGTTCGACAACGCGCCGACCATTGACGTCGAAGAACGAGAGTTCGTCGAAGCCGAGCGGAAAGTCCACCGTCTTGGATTCGCCGGGATCCAGAGCGATGCGCGTGAAGCCTTTAAGGCTCCGGACGGGTTGTTCGATGCTGGCGCCGGTGATGCGAATGTAGCATTGCACGATTTCAGTACCATGGCGGTGGCCCGTGTTCGTCACCGTCGCGCTTGCGTGAAGAGGACGCGCATTCTGATTTTTTGTAAGCGCAGCGATGCTCACGACCGACGCAGACACTTTCACATCCGAATAAGCGAACGTTGTATAACTAAGCCCGTGCCCGAATGGAAACAGCGCACTGTTTGGCACGTCGAGGTATTTGGACACGTACTTCGTCTCGACCGGGCCGGGATGCTGAGGATCGGCAAACTGCTCTGGGCGCCCCGTGGGGAACTGATTATAGTAGAGCGGTTCTTGGCCAACAGTGCGAGGGAAGCTCATGGTCAATTTCCCGCTCGGTGGAACATCCCCGAAAAGGGTTTCAACAATGGCGGGACCTGTTTCAACACCGGGGAACCAGACCTCCATAATTCCGGGAACGTGAGAAGCTGCCCAATCGAGTACCAGAGGTCGACCCGAAAAGACAAGAAGCACGACGGGTTTTCCAGTGGCCACAATGGCTTCTATCAGGCTTTGCTGATTGCCCGGAAGAGTCAGCCGCGCGCGCGAGCCCGCCTCACCGCTCATAGCGCTCGACTCACCGAGCGCGAGAACGGCGACATCGGCCTTGCGGGCGACGCTGACAGCTTCAGCGAAGCCTGCGTCGGACTCGCCGGATATTTCGGTGCCTTTCGCGTAAGCGAGACTAGTACCGTTTGTCCGGGCATGCTGTTCCAAAGCTGCGCGCAAGGTGACGACATCTCCGAAATTGTTCGCTCCTGACCATGCGCCCACCATGTCCGCCGAGTCATCTGCAAGCGGACCAATGAGGGCCAGCCTTGCGTTACTCAATAAAGGAAGCAGCGGGGCTTGGCCGAACTCAGCGTTTTTGAGCAGAACCAGAGATTCTTGCGCGGCGCGGCGGGCTAGCGGCCGGTGCTCGGGAACGGCGTTCGTTACCTCAGGACCCGTTGCGAAGGGGTGTTCGAAAAGTCCAAGCGCGAACTTCAGGCGCAAGACACGGCGTACGGCCTCATCGATCGTGGCGATAGAAACGCGTCCGGATGCCACAAGCTTGGGAAGTTCTGCGTCGTACCGGTGCGACATCATGTCAATGTCGACACCTGCATTCAACCCTTTCGCCGCAGCGCCTGCTCCGTCGAGCGCGATGCCGTGATGCTCCAGTTCCATGATGGCGGTGTAATCGCTGACTACCGGACCGTCAAAACCCCATTCGCCGCGTAGAATCGTCTTCAAGAGAAATGGATTAGCGCTCGCGGGGACACCGTTCAACGCATTGAACGCACTCATCACCGTGGCGGCGCCAGCCTGAATGGCTGCTTGATAAGGTGGCAGATAAATTTGCCGCAGCCGAATCTCGCTCATGTCAGTCGTGTTGTAATCACGCCCCGCTTCGGCGGCGCCATAGGCAGCAAAGTGTTTGACACACGCGGCTATGCTGTCCGGTGCTGAAAGGCTTTCGCCTTGATATCCGCGGATATAGGCGCGTGCGATGGCCGCACCGAGATATGGATCTTCGCCGGCGCCCTCCGTACATCGGCCCCAACGGGCATCGCGCGCGATATCGACCATGGGCGAGTAGAACCAGTTGACACCGGCAGTTTTGGCCTCGACCGCCGCCATGTGCGCAACGGAGGAAATCAGTTCAAGATCCCAACTCGAGGCGGTGCCCAAAGGGACAGGGAAGATCGTGCGGAATCCGTGTATGACGTCCGCGCCAAACAGCAGCGGGATGTGCAGCCGGGTATGATCGACGGCGGCATGTTGGAAGTGATTTGTGAGCTGCTGCCCGACCGTGTTCAGCATCGACCCGAGTTTGCCGGACTGCGCCAACTGGTAGGAATCGACGCCATTGGGTCCGGGCGGGTTGACGTCGAGCGCCGCTGTCGTGGGGCCCGCGCCAGGCGCTTGACTAGCGCTGTATTGTACAAGCTGGCCGATTTTCTCATCGAGTGTCATTCTGCGCAAAAGTTCGCTCACCCGTCGCTCGATGCTCGGGTCCAAAAGCTGAGCGTTGGATGAATTGATGCTCTGCGCGCGAGATGTTTGTGGGCGATCAGCCGATCCCAGATGCGCCGAGCAGAGGCCGACCAACGCCAGAGCCAATAAAGTAAGAAGAGTGTTGCGGCAGAAGCGGTTTGTGTATGGCACGGAGACGTCTCCTGGTCTTTGCGCCTTCAGTCTATCGCTGCCCCAAGAACGGAATCTAGAGCCCAATCGAGGCGGCTTACGTAAGTTCAGCGAATTGTTCCGCGCTCAATTGGCAGTCCCGAACGATCTTGTGAAGGAGGCCGGGGCCGATTGTTTCACCCGAATGGATCGGCACAACAGTGGTTCGTCCGTCCTCGTGGCGCAGGAAATGATGGCTGCCTCTGACAGGGATTACTCGGAACCAGCTTTTGCGAGCGCAACAATGAGCTCGGCGCCTGTTGACGCGTGGAGTCCGGCTCATGCAGCGACGGTCACACGCTGAATGCCGACGAACTCCAACTCTTGCTGCGGCGCACCTTCCACCTCAAGACAGAGCGAGATAGCCTCACGAATACGCTTGGCAACCTCGTCGAGCGATCGCGCTTGGGTGTGGCAACCGCGAATTTGGGGGACGGAGGCGACATAAAAACCTTCTGCGTCGCGCTCCATTACGACATCAAATTGGCGTGGCACCGATATATCCTTGCCATCCATTTTAGAGGCGCCAGCGAAACACTGATCGCACAAGCCTCCCATTCCGCACCGTTCGGATTGAGGCGGTTTGCCGACGTCGCCTCAACATGAATGCCGTTTGCCGTATTTCGCTTGTAAGCCCCATAATTATCGCTCCGGGCATTTCCTGGTGAGAAGAGATTTCTCGACAGACATGCAGTCGTTTCAAAATTGAAATTAATCGCCTCTCAATCCTAAATGCTGTGCACCCTTTTCGGCGCTAACATTAAAGTATGAATTTGTTTCACAATTCTCTAGACGATCCTCCTTCCCGAAGTTATGCTCTGTTTGTCAGCCATGCATGGGATTACAGAGACGACTACGAGGGCATTGTCAACCTTTTGAATGCGGACCGCAGCTTTTCTTGGGAAAATCTCAGCGTTCCATTCAATGAGCCGCTGTCGCTCCCCCCGGCGCTACCCAAATCTCATCGAACCATTCTTCGCCAATTGGATGAACGGATAAAAAGAACGCATTGCCTACTGGTGCTTGCCGGCATGTATGTTGCCCATCGAGGATGGATACAATCCGAAATCGAGGCCGCGCAGGAATACGGCAAACCCATACTGGCTATTGCGCCTCGCGGTCAGGAGAGATTTCCGGAAGCGCTTACTCAGGCTGCACATGACAGGGCGAGCTGGAATTCAAAATCGATTGTCGCTGCCGTGCGGAAGCTGGTCCCCGCGGCGGCCACATCCTTTCCGCAACTGGCGACTCTTGCGCGCCCGCCTTACAGGACTGGGCCTTTTGCTCTGCCGATTGTGCCTGCACCGTCGCCGCCCAGACCTTTGTATAGGGGGCTCGTGCCGCCTTCGATTATCCCGCCGCTCACTCCGCCGCCAAAGAAAAAATAGCTACGCTCCGCTCAGACATTTCGGTAACAAAGTCCTTGGGATCTAAGGGCGAACGGTCGAGCTAAAGCATTCACCAGCGTAAATTGCCGTTGATGATATCCCTGCGTCGCAGATTCTTGTTGGTGGAGCGGATTTACCAACAGAATGGCGCGATCTGCTAAACCTGGTCGTTTAAGTCGGGCCACGAGTCTGGACGCTCTGGCGCGTTCATGCTGAAGTCACCAAATACCCAAATGAGCGCTTCATCGTATAGGTTTGTTAGGGGCTGTTTCGCGTTTCCCCGCTTATCCCAAGGCTGGAGATCGGCGTCTGTAACGCAAAAGCACAGTTCGGTCTCACCCTGCTGGCGGAGGTCTTCTGCACGGCCGAGGACGGCGCCCAGGATTGCCTGATCAAAGGGCTTTAGCGAGAGATCCATTTGCGCCAGGTCTAGCGCTCGCTCAAGCATGTGTTCCTTGAGAGGAAAGAGTTCGAGGCCGGGTTCTGTACGGATTGACTTTAGAACGCTGTCAAGTTGACGGAGTTCTCCCCGAACCTGTTGTTCGAAGCGGTCGAGCACTTCTCGCGCGGCGAGCTCTTGATCTGGCAATACTGTTTTTTCAGATCTTGCTCGCAAGAGGAATTGCCGAATCGCATCTGCTTCGTTTCGCGGTTGGCATTTCCGCATTATGGGTGAGCGCGCCTCCGACAGACACGGCGCGGGAAGATGGATTCGGATCTCATTTGCTCTTGCTCGCTCCAGGAGTTCGACCGCGTCCAACCGCTTGTGATGCGCGGGGGCTGCATAGGCAAAGACCCAGTTTGTTTCCACGAAAACGTGGCGCATCGGTCATTAGCCGGCGCGGCGCCAACGCGGCCCACCCGCTCGTACGATGCCATCGCTGACGATTGGGAGAACGCTGGATTCTACAGCCTCACGCACGGCCGACGGCCATGATCGGTCGCTGCCGACGCGCAAGCCTTCAAGCCACTCTTCAACCGAGCGTTCCAATTCCGATTCCCGCAGCGAATCTTTAGGGAACACCCTTAGAAGGTCACCCGTGGGGCATTCGCCTATCATCTCGATGGCTTGAGGCGCATACCCGGTATAACGGTTGCGGTAGAAGCGTACTTGTTCCGGAGTGACTAACATTCCAACAGGACAACTCATGTGAACCATGTATGACTTCAATGCTCCCTCGCTAGTTCTCGCGTCAGAGGCGGTGCTTTTCACTTCGACCACAAGCAGAACCTCTGGGGAGTCTGGGCGCGTGACTACAATGTCCGGCCGAAGGGGCATATGACGGAGCGTACCATTTCTCGCCAGCGCATATCGGATATCTGGAGGTCACAACTACCGTTTCTTCCCAGTTCCCGCCAGGAGGTCCCATGGGACCCCTCGGGCCGCCCGGAGGCGGACCACCCTGTCTTCTCGAATTCGGCGGCGGACCGGCTCCGGGTGGTGGTCCTCCGAATGCGGTCCGATTGCTCTTCTCGATAATGCTGACGGTACCGGAGCTGACGTTCGTGGTATAAATCCGCTTCATGTCGTCGGAAACGAAGATCATGTGGGTTCTATCCTGGCCGGTTCCCAGAATCCAATCGACGGATTTCGTCGCGGGATCATACCGGCCAATGGCTTTCGCCCCTTCAGCCGTAAACCAGGTTTTTCCGCCTATGAACGTCAGGCCATGCGGGCCACGCAAGGCTCCGAGAGTGATCGACGTGAGCGGCTTCTGGTTAATCAGATCGATCAGCGCAAGCGTGTTGATGAGCGTCAGGGCGTGTTATCGTGGAATTGCCTTGGGGGCCCTTAGCTCAGTTGGTTAGAGCGCTACCTTGACACGGTAGAGGTCAGAGATTCGAGTTCTCTAGGGCCCACCATCTGCTTCAGCTTCGGTATCAATCCTTCAACCGATACACCCGAACATAATCGAAATCCATCGTAAAGCCTGGTAGATTCTGCGCCGCGATACCGATTTGCGCTCCGCTGCCAAGGCTGTGTCGCCAAGTTCCGCCGCGAGTCCAATGGATTCCGTCGTTGCTCGTATACGCGGAGTAGAGTTCCAGCCCATCATCACCCGCACGTTTGACAATACGCAGCCAGGTGGTCGCTCCTTGAGGGCCGACCGTTATATGGTCGTAGGTCGGGAAGTATGGCGGCACAGGGCCGATTTGTTTGCCGAACTCGGTTTGCCGCGTATCGTAATCCGGAAAAACGTCCAACTTGATGCTGTTCTGGTCGTTGCCATAGATGAACAACGCTGCCTGCGCAAAGTTATAGCAGCAGGAGTTGTCAAATGGAACGCTGGTGGTCACCTTTGTTTCAACGAGGTAATCGCCTGCAGGCGTGGGCTCCCCGAGAATGGATACGCCCTGCGGATAGCCGTTCTCATCCGGCCCCATTGTCTGCACCTCATATTCGCTGCCGGTGAGAACGTACGTATTGTTCGCGCTCGGGTGAATGAAATGCCACTGCTTCGAGAGAGTCTTCGAGTTGAACTCATCCGATAGGTCCTTGATCTCTTCACCAGGTTCATCATCCGGCTTGATCGCGGGCTTATACAGGTTTGCTTGCGAGGGCTGGGCAGCGGGTCCGGGTTGTTCAGTCGCTGAAGCCCAGTAGCCGCCCCGCACCTCGGGCCATTCATCGATCCAATCGATCGGGTCCATCATCGCTGGCCGGCGCGTGAACCCGGGATAGCCGGCGAAATAGGGACTCTCACTGTCCACTGCGTGATACAGCATATAATCCTTCCCCGAATCGTCCGTAAAGACCACGTTCCCACCCGGGCCAACCCACTTGTTCCCATTTGCGGCGATGGAGATAAATCCTCCCGGGGCAAATGTCAGCAGTGGAACGCCATTGTTGTCGATGAATGGTCCGGTCGGGCTATGTGCTCGCCCTACGAAAACGCTGTATCCACTCAGCGGCCCGTCGCAGCACGTCGAAGTCGATAAAAACAGGTAATGGTAGCCGTCATGCTTCCAGAAGCTTGCGCCTTCGTACATGTTGTCGATGGCGATCTGCTGCTCGGATGAGGGATCGGATGTTAGTCCGTCAGCGGAGAGTTTCCGAATGCTGATGCCGCCGTTGAAACTCCCGTAAGAGATATACAGTTGGCCAAAGTCGTCTTCCACGACATCGGGATCGATAACGGCGCGCAGGAACGAGTTGTTATACGGGTTAGGCTCCGGGGGAATTACCGCGCCGCCGCTGTCCACCCACGGGCCGGCCGGATCGCTACTCGTGGCAACGCCGATAGCCGAGCCGCCCGCCTGAGTTGTCGGCGCGACGTAGTAGAGATAGTACTTGTGATTGAAGTACTTGATCGCAGGCGCCCACAAATTCGTGTTTACGTTTCCGATCCATGCTGGAAGCGTTTTGAAAACATCCCCGATGTAAATCCAGTGGATCAGATCAACGGAAACATAGGACGTAATCAAATGATTTTTTAAGTTGCCGCTTTGGTCTTTGTCGTTGCTATTCAGCGGATCCCCGGTGCAGTAGAGATACCAGACGTCGAACCAATCGCGATTTTGTTTGAAGATGGCTGGATCGGGACAGCTCACCGCGGGTCCCGTTTTTGGGTCGTATAAAGAGAGCGGATTTTGATACGTGGTTGACCAGGAAAGATGGGAAGCTTCATCTGCCGCACTCGGCGTTTGGCCCGAGAGTAGCGCGGATGAGGCCACCACAATCGGAATCAATCCCAGCTTTATGAATTTCATGTTTGCTCCTTGCGGTCCTACAAATTTCCGCGCCGCGCTTGTTCGCGTTCGATGGCTTCAAACAGCGCCTTGAAATTGCCTTTTCCGAAACTGCGGCTGCCTTTGCGTTGGATGATCTCGAAAAACAGCGTGGGCCGGTCTTCTACGGGTTTGGTGAAGATCTGAAGCATGTATCCCTCATCGTCGCGGTCCACAAGTATGCCTAAGCGCGCCAGGTCATCAATCGGCTCGTCGATCTTGCCGACGCGTGCGGTCAGCTCTTCGTAGTAGGTCGTGGGGACGGAAAGAAACTCCAGGCCCTGATCGTGCAACTTCGTAACGGTGTCGATGATGTTATGAGTCGCCATCGCGATATGCTGCACGCCTGGACCGCCGTAGAAATCCAGATACTCTTCTATCTGCGACTTGCGGCGCCCCACCGCGGGTTCATTAATGGGGAAGCGGATTCGCTCATTCCCGTTCGTCATGACCTTGGACATTAAGGCAGAATACTCGGTCGAGATGTCCTGATCGTCGAAATGCTTGAACATGCGAAATCCCATTACATGTTCGTAGAACTCGACCCAGGTGTTCATTTCGCCCCAGCCGACATTACCAACCATATGGTCAATGTAGAGAAGACCAGCGGGTCGAGAAATAGAATCGGGGAGCGAGGTTGCAACGAACCCCGGAAGAAAGGCGCCCCGGTAATTGCGCCGGTCGACAAACGTGATAATTGTGTCGCCGTAAATGGCGATTGAAGAGAGCCGCGCTTTCCCAGAATCGTCTTCGATAGTAGAAGGCTCTCGGATGCCGCGTGCGCCTCGTGCCGTCGTCTCCTTCCAGGCGGACTCGGCGTCATCCACCCAAAGCGCAATCGATTTCACGCCATCGCCGTGGCGGAGCACGTGCTCGGCGATTTCCCCGGATGGTTGCAGAGGCGTGGTCAACACAAATCGAATTTTGCCCTGCTCCAAAACGTAGGAAACGCGATCCCGCGTGCCGGTCTCCGGTCCTCGATAAGCGACCAGCGTAAAGCCCATACACGCGCGATAGAAGTATGCTGCCTGTTTCGCATTTCCAACGTAGAATTCGACGTGATCGGTCCCATGAATCGGCAGAAAATCGTTATGGACGGTAGATGGTTTTTCGCCCTGTTCAGTAAGCTGTGGCATCGTCGTTTAGTTCAATCAGCAATATATTTGTAGTGTATGCCCGTTTACCATCAACTCGGAGATATACCGTCAAAGCGG
>JAFASD010000492.1 GCA_019244945.1 Acidobacteriaceae bacterium
CTTCAATCAAGACGGCATACCGGACTTGGCGGTCGTGAACTCCGTGGATCAGACCGTCACCATTCTCGAGGGCAAGGGCGACGGTACGTTTTCGACAGCCTTCACGCTCAACACGGGTTCGGTGCCGGAGTTAATTGTGGCCGCCGATTTCAATGGCGATGGGACTACGGATCTCGCGATTGCCACCGACAATGGCAGCAGTCTGACGCTTCTGCTCAACTATGTCAATCGTTTTGCCCCGCAGAATGTGCCTCTCACTTCGGGCAGCGGTCCGTTGCCCATCGCAGTGGGAGACTTCAACCTGGACGGCAGCCCGGATCTAGTGGTGGGCGATATCAATTTGAACGTAGCGCATATCCTGCTGAACTCGGCAACAAGCAGCGCATCGACTTCCGGCATCACGGTGCCGGGCGGCGGTACGCACGAAGTTGAAGCGATCTATGCCGGCGCGCCTCCTTATCTTGGAAGCATCTCGACGCCGGTAGCGGCAACGGGAACGCCGATTTCGACGACTGTGCTTGCAAGCGCGCCGGCCGCGACGGTCGGGCAAAATGTGGCAATCAGCGTGAGTATATCGCCGACATCGGCGGCCAACTTTTCGGTCAGCGGTACGGTGTCCTTGTACAACGGGTCGACCCTGTTAGGAACAATGACACTGGCCAATGCACAGGCCACATTCAGTACCAGTTTCGCCATCGCCGGCACTTACACGTTGACTGTCAAATACGGCGGCAATACCAACTTCGCTGCCGGCAGCGGAACCGTAACAGTAAATGTCAGGCCGTGAAGCACGACCTCTTTAGCGGTGTCGGCGAACTCGGTATGAGCAGGCACGCCGGTGATAATGACCGGGTCGGTTACTTCCGGGGCAAACGCGTGCCCGAGAGATTTAGTTGCTTTCTTCGATGGCGATGCAGCTTGCGGCAGCGATCTGAGGGCCAGCGCGGCGGCGGTACTGAAGCGGGTGCTCGGTATCGGTACGCACTCGATTCACGGTTTGTTCGCTGCAACTGTGACAGCGATCCGTCCGTTATCCCCGTCAACGATTTCAACCGGGACGGCTACTTCCTGATCTTTTGATACGAACGCGACGATCGCGACAGCCGCTCATCCTGAACCGATCGAAGCCAAGCGCGGTCTTCTCGAATCTTGTTGGCAAGCCGGGAAGGCAAAAAGAATCGGGATCTGCATTCCCGGCAACGGCATGCCTTCATACCCCATAAAGCCATAAAGAGATCAGCTATTTTTTTTCGCCGGGCGCGGCTTACATTTTCGGATTGGCAGACGGGGCACATAGGTGATGTCAGGAAAGCTTAGACTAACACGATTTTCGCTTCGAGACACGCCTTCCCAAACCGGCTCAGCGCGGCGATGTACTAGACCTGCAGGTACCGAGGCCAAGCGTCTACCAGCGCTTCGCGACAGTAACTCTAGGCTTCCGTTGGGATGATTTCGCCTATTCCGAGGTCGCGAAGAGCCGGTTCAATCTGCGAGCGGTCACCGACAATCATCCAGATCATCTGGCGCGGATCGAGCAGCGACTTCGCGCAATCCTCGAGCTCGGGAATACGGAGCGCAGAGACGCGGCTGACGTATGTGTCGTAGAAGTTCAGCGGCAACCCGAGCTGCAAGAGATCGCCAAGCAGACTTCCGATCGAGTTCATCGTTTCGTGGGCGCCGGGCAGTTCGAGGATTTGCTGCGCCTTGACTTTGTCCAGCTCTTCCATTCGAATGGGCTTGGTTCCCGTGAGGCCGGAGAGTTCTTTCAGCATCTCCGCAATAGCATCACCGGTTTTGTCTCCTTGGACCGAAGCGTAAGCGAGAAACGGGCGCTGGGCGCGCGCGCCATAAAGAACGGATGCCGCGCCATAGGACCAATGCTTGTCCTCGCGCAGGTTCATATTCAGGCGAGCGCCGAACGTGCCGCCGAAAATGTTGTTCATGGTTTCAAGGGCGATCTCCGTCCGGGCATCCGGCGGCGGAGCAATCGTTCCGGCGATCACTATTGAGTGAAGCGCCCCTGGTTTATCCACCAAGTACACGGAGGGTTTATCAGGCTTGGGTACTGTAATTATGTTTTTCGCTGGAATCTGCCCGCCGGCCCACCCGCCGAAAAACTGTTCCAGTTTCGGTTGGATTTCGTCGGGCGTGGTATCTCCGACAACGATCAAAGTGGCATTGTTCGGTTTGAACCATGTCGCATGAAACTTCGCCATGTCCTGCCGGGTGAGTTGTTGAACGCTCTCTTCCGTTCCGGAGCCGGTTAAAGGGACGCCATAGGCATGGCGGGAACCGAATAGCACAGGAGGTAAAGCTCGCAGGGCCATCTGGAGTGGCGTGACCTTCTCATTGGCAATGGTGGAAAGCTGAAGCTTCTGTTGACGCTC
>JAFASD010000547.1 GCA_019244945.1 Acidobacteriaceae bacterium
TTCGGAGTTGAAGTGATTAGCTCCGCGGATTTAATTCAAGAATTTGAAGCCCGATGGACCGAAGAGCAGTTCCAACTACATATCCAGGCAGGCAAATTGGTAGATGAGACGCGCCGCGAGGCGTTCGAGTTTATCGCAGAACGGCTGAGATCCGACACACCGGTTACGGAATACGATGTGCAGCAATTCATAGTGAATGGGTTCAGCCAGAGAGATCTGATGAACGATCACGGGCCGATTGTTGCGGTGAATGCGCATGCGTCGGATCCGCACTATGAGCCGAATAGCCGAAAAGCTTCACAGATCTGTAAAGGCGATCTGGTGCTGATTGATATGTGGGCGAAGCTCAAGCGCCCTCAAGCCGTTTACTACGACATCACGTGGACGGGATTCTGCAGCGAAGTGATCCCAGAGAAAATACAGAAGGTTTTTGAGGCCGTAAGGGACGCGCGGAAAATGGCTTCCGATTTCGCGATTCGCAAAGCATCCTCTGGCGAGCCATTTGCCGGCTATGAAGTGGACGATGTCGCCCGCAGGTGCGTCGCGGAGCGAGGATTCGCTGAGTTCTTTTTCCATCGCACCGGCCACAGCATTGGCACTGATGTACACGGAACGGGCGCAAACATGGACAATCTGGAATCTCACGATGAGCGGCGTGTGATACCAAACACGTGTTTTTCCGTTGAACCGGGAATCTATCTCCCGGATTTCGGCATTCGATCTGAGGTAAACGTCTATGTGGGCGATGGCTTTGCGCAGGTTACGGGAGAACAGCAGGAAGAACTGGTTCGGATTTGAATACCTCGTCTTTGTTCGATGAGCGCGTAGGGTAGGTAGCCGTGTCCTCCGCCTGACTCCTCGGCCTACGGGCCGGGCTGGAAGGCATTGTATGCTGCGAGGATGATCGACTTGGGGACAGTTTGTCGCAATCGTTTAGTGAGGAGCGAAGTATGACGATTGTGGGTACCCGTTTTTATGGTTTTTAAACAGTATTATTTGGGTTGCTTGGCCCATGCGTCTTATCTACTCGGAGACGAGGCAACATCGACGGCCATTATCATTGATCCGCAACGCGATATCGAGCAATATCTGGCCGACGCAGAAAGATTCGGTCTTGTGATCCGCCACGTTTTCCTGACGCATTTTCACGCCGACTTCCTGGCGGGCCATCTAGAAATACGTGACCGTTGCGAGGCGAGCATTCATCTGGGTTCCCGTGCAAACGCGGAATATGCGTTCGTCCCAATGGGGGACTGCGATACGCTCGAGTCGCCGGGTCTGCGCCTGCAGGTCCTCGAAACACCCGGCCACACGATTGAATCGATTTCAATCCTGGTGTTCGATCTTCAGAAAGACCGGGTCAAACCTCACGCCGTTCTCACTGGTGACACGCTGTTCATCGGTGACGTGGGCCCGTCCCGACCTGCGTATTTCGCTCGGTTGGACGGCAAGGGATCTCGGCGCCCACCTTTACAACTCACTTCATAACAAACTGCTGACGCTGCCCGACGAGGTCCTCGTCTATCCAGCCCACGGCGCCGGCTCGCTCTGCGGCAAGCAGCTTTCCTCCGACACTGTCTCTTCGCTCGGAGAGCAGCGGCGCTTGAATTATGCGCTGCAGCCAATGTCCAAGGAGGAATTCATTCGCCTGGTCACGGCAGACCAGCCCGAGGCTCCTCCTTACTTCACCTATGACGCTGTGCTCAATACCCGCGAACGCGCCACGCTGGATCAGAATCTCGGGCAAGTTCTGCATCCCATCGACCTTGCTGAAGTTCTACGGTTAGGCGACGCGGGAGCTCAGATAATAGATGTCCGCGAGGCTACTGAGGCGCATCTCGCCGGTACGATTAACATCGGGCTCAGCGGACAGTATGCCACCTGGGCTGGAACGCTGCTTAATTGGTCCAAGCCCATCGTGATCATTGCTGAGCCCGGACGTGAGCAGGAAGCGGTCCTGCGTCTAGGCCGCATCGGTTTAGATCGAGTCAGGGGTTATCTGCGGGGCGGCATGGAAGCACTCGCATCAAGACCGGACCTGGTTTGGTCAACAAACAGGATCACTGCTCCGACCCTGGCAGAAGAACTGGCGAGCGCTGACCCGCCTGTATTGCTGGACGTGCGGAACCCGCGCGAGTGGGCGGCCAGGCACATTGACGGGAGCTTAAATATGCCTTTAAATAAGCTGCAGGAGCGCATTTCGGAGATTCCCCTCGACCGCCGAATTGCCGTCCATTGTGCCAGTGGCTACCGATCGTCCATTGCCGCTAGCATCCTGCATCAGTATGGGATTACAAATTTGATGGAGCTGGCAGGCGGTCTCGCAGCGTGGGAGGCCGCATCCCTCCATGTCGATACCAAGCACCTCAGAGATAAGGCGATCCTCACAACTCCCGCCCGGAGATGCAAGCCAAGCTGGATGATGTAGCGACAAAGTACCATGTTCAGGTCAGAGCAACTATTAGGAATGATGTCTGCGGCCGGAGCGGCACAACTCATTCGCAGTCTGAAAACAAGAAGGAGATATGCCTGATGCTAGAAGGTAATGGGATTATCAACACGCCCAGCAATCATTCGGTAGACCGGACGGTGGAAAAGCTCCAACAGATTCTGGAAGCGAAGGGCGTCAGCCTGTTTGCCATAGTGGACCACAGCGGGGAAGCAGAGAAGGCGGGGATGAAAATGCCTCCTACGAAGTTGCTGATATTCGGGAGTCCCAAGGCGGGCACTCCCATCATGTTGGCGGCTCCGAGCATCGCCCTCGATCTACCTCTGAAGGTGCTGGTTTGGGAAGACTGGCAGGGCAAGGTTTGGGCCTCCTACAACCAGGCCGAGTATTTGCAAGAGCGGCACAGCGTACCACAGCAGTTTGTACAAACCCTTGCTGTTGTGCAAACATTGGCAGCCAAAGCGACCGAGTAGAAAAGCAAATCTATAATCCAACACATGGAGGGACGACCTTCGGATGCCGCAGAGGAACGCGGTCCGCAACATCGGCGGAACACGATTTGTGGTCCTGGAACCGAGGACCTGCTGAATCGACTTGCCTCTACGCTTTTCAGAAATGGCTAGTCGCCTCGCGAGGTCTGGCCGTGCTGCAATCGATCGATGCCTTTCATCATGTGACTCTACGATCAGGCTAGTTTGCGGAGATGGAGCGAGTGATGGTGTCAATTGGTTTGGAGACCGCCCAAAGGCCGCGGAATGATACGAAGAAAGATCAATTACCACATCATCATCGCAGAGCCCCCAAATTAACGCAGCCACGTTACAGTGATTTCTTCAGCGTAGGTCGCCAGCATCGGAAGCCGTCATTTCGGGATAAAATGGAAGCTCACGACGGGAAAGAGAGGTACAGATGTCCGGGACACCTGCACCCGTCCAGGAACGCTCGAGGGTTCGGGCAATGTCACGCAACTCCTCCGCGATTGGAGTAGCGGTGATCCCTCGGCCCTGCAACGGCTCACTCCCATAATTTACGACGACTTGTTGCGGCTGGCTAAAGTGCGTTTGAGCCGCGAATTTGGTGGTTGCACATTGCAGCCCACGGCCCTCGTCCATGAATCTTATCTGCGACTGGCGGATCAAACGCGATTGGATTGCGAGAGCCGAGCGCATTTTTACGCTATCGCAGCAAATGTAATGAGGCGTGTGCTGGTCGACCATGCCAAAAGGCGAAAGCACTGAAGCGAGGCGGAGGTCTACGAGTAACGCTGAAAACGGATGTGGATCTCGCCGTAGGAAGTGCTCCGGATTCATTACTCTTGGATGAAGCGCTCTGCAGATTGGCGGAAATCGATGAGCGCAAGAGCCGGGCAATCGAGCTGAAGTTCTTTGGCGGCATGACGATCGAAGAAATCGGCAAAGTCTTAGGAATTTCCGTGGCGACCGTTGGTCGCGAACTCCGCATGGGGCAGGCCTGGCTGCGGCGAGAGTTGTCGCAACATCCGGCATGAACTCCTCCACGAAGATTTCTCGGTGGAAACTCATTCAGGAGATTTTTGAAGGCGCGCTCGAACGCCAACCTTCAGAGCGAAGCGAGTACATCGCGAACGCTTGTGGCGGCGATGATAACTTGCGCTCTGAAGTGGAATCGCTGCTGTTCAACGATGCAGATGCCGGGGCTGTTCTTCACTCCTTAATCGCGACCGATATCAAGGATCTGGAACAGACCTCCAATTCCTCTGAAGCAGGTCTGGAGTTGGGTCCTTATCGGCTGTTGCGTGAGATCGATAGCGGCGGGATGGGCGTCGTCTATCTGGGCGTTCGATCCGACAATCAATACTTTCAGATCGTAGCCGTCAAGATGATCCGCAGGGGCTTCGAGTCACCTTCACTGATTCAACGATTTCGGGCCGAACGACAGATCCTCGCAACTTTGAATCATCCCAATATAGGCGCCATTCACGACGGCGGCGAGACCAAGGATGGACGGCCATTTATCGTCATGGAGTACGTGGAACCCCAGCCCATCACGGAAGCATGCGCCAGCCGTAATCTGCCGATCAGAGAGCGGGTTGAACTCTTTAGATCTGTATGCTCGGCCGTCCATTACGCCCATCAAAAGCTCATTATTCATCGCGATATCAAGCCGAGCAATGTGCTTGTGACGCCCCAGGGCCTGGTCAAGCTCATCGACTTTGGCGTTGCAAAGTCGCTGGTGCCGGAACTAATTCCCGGCGGAATTCCCAAGACCGAAACTTTCCAAAGATTGCTCACTCCCGATTACGCGAGTCCCGAGCAGCTACTCGGAGGCGAGCTTACGTCATCTACAGACATCTATTCGTTAGGTGTCCTGCTGTTTGAACTGTTGACGGGTTCACGTCCCTACTCTCTGACCGGCCTTTCACCAGGAGCCGCAGAACGAGTTGTTTGTGACCCGGAGATTCGCAAACCAAGCTCCGTGCGAGGGCTTGCCGCGAGCACCAGAAAAGAATTGGCCGGGGATCTCGACAGAATCGTTTTGACCGCGATGGATGTCGATCCGGCGAGGCGCTATCACTCAGCCCAGCATTTAGAAGAGGATCTCGTCCGCTTCTTACAGGGAAAGCCAATCTCGGCGCGGAAGGCGACGGCGGC
>JAFASD010000559.1 GCA_019244945.1 Acidobacteriaceae bacterium
AAGAAGTGAGGTAGCGAGTTGCCGGCCGTTCGCGCCGAGGGGATAAACAGCGGTTTGGGAGCTGAGATAAGTAGGTGGGCGAGCGCTGGTTACCCCAGCAACCCCAGGTAGAGCTTCCAATCGTCGGCGTAGCTCCTGCACAAAAGCACTTTGCCCTTCCGCTTTGTATTTGAGGGTTTCGGGAAACTGCAAATCAAGATTGAGTGTGCGGCGTGCTTCATAGCCGGTAGTCAATGCCAGCGACCGAAGCGCGCTCCGAAGCAGCATGCTTCCTGTGATGAGGAGAACCAGCGAGAGCGCCACCTGTGAGGCAACGAGCACATTCTGGAGGCGGCGGGTGCGAATGCCGGACGTGCTGCTTCGTTCCGACACGCCGAGGGACATGCGCGAGTTCTCAAGCGCCGGGGCGAGCCCAAACAGAAGGCCTGCCAATAGCGAGATGCAAAGTACAAAAAGCAGGGTTTTCAGATCTGGAGCGACGTCGAGAACGAGGGTGCCGCCCTGCTCGGGCAAGGCGCGTACCCCATAGAACACCACAGCCTTCAAGAACGCCCAAGTGCACAAGGAAGCGGCGACGCCAGCCAGCAAACTCATTACAATGCTCTCGGTAAGTAGCTGCCGGATAATTCGTGTACGGCTTGCCCCAAGAGAAAGGCGCGTGCGCAGCTCGTTCTGACGAGAGTCCGCGCGCGCCAATTGCAGACTGCTAACGTTGGCGCAGGCCACCAGTAAGACCATTGCCCCAGCGCAAAAAATGAGTACGATTGCGAAGCGAAGGCCTGGATACATTCTGAGCGGCAGTGGAAAGGGCGAACCGGGCGAAACGACGGCGTTGCCTGGTTTGGCTGAGTCGGAATGCGGGTCATGCAGTGCGCGTAAACGCTTGGCGACGACGTTCATTTCAGCTTGCGCACGCTCTAGGGTCTCTCCCGGCGCGAGGCGTGCGAAGAGACGATAGCGCTGATTTTCGCGATCAGTCAGCCAATTGTGGTCGGAGTGAACCAGCGGTTCGGTTTCAAGGGGAAGCCAAAAATCAGGGGCAGCGACATTGGTGCCCACAAAGTCGCGCGCCGTGATGCCGACGATGGTAAAGCCGGTTCCGTTCAGATAAACGATTCGCCCAAGGACTGCCGAATCCCTAGCGAACCGTTCCTCCCAGCAGTTTTCACTGATGATTGTTGGAAGCGCGGGAAGTCTGCCGGCGTCGAACCCGCGGCCTCGCATGGGCTCAACGCCGAGTAGGTGGAAGTAGTTAGGCGAGACGACAAAAACTTCCACGAGTACGGGCTTTTTGCCTTCGGATCTGGATGAATGCGAAAAGCGCAGGTGTTCGCCGCTGAAAGCAATCACGCCACTGAAAGAGCGAACCGAGTCGCGATAAGCCTCATAATCGGGATAGCTGAAAGTGAAGCTCGGAGCGCCCGATTGGCGTATGAGCGAGACGTTCACCATCTTCCGAGGATGGAGCGCATCGAGCGGGCGCGCGATCATGGCTTTGTAGGCGGTGAAGATAGCCGTGTTAATGCCGATACCTAGCCCGAGCGCAAATACAGCGGCGACTGTGAAACTAAAGCTGCGCCGTACCTGGCGCAAACTAAAACCTAAGTCCTGGATGGTGGTCTCGACGAAGGAAACACCGCGTGCTTCGCGGCATTCTTCTTTCGCTAGATCGATCCCGCCAAATATCAGTCGGGCACGTCGAAGCGCTTCGTCGTGCGGGAGGCCTGACTTCTCATATTTGTTCACTTCCTCTTCGAGATGAAACCGCAGCTCGTCGTTCATCTCCGCTTCAACTGCCTTGCGGCGAAGTAAAGCGCGTAAACGAAAAATGAAGTCGCTTAGCACCTGAGTCTCCTCGGTCTCCTCAAGCCATGTCGAGTACCTGGCCCACGGCGGCGGTTAGTTTGAGCCAGATATCCGTTTCGGCATCGAGCCGTTTTCGACCGGACCGCGTGAGTTCGTAGTATTTCGCGCGGCGATTGGTGTTGGATGTGCCCCATCGTGCTTTGATCCAACCTCGCCGCTCCAATCGATGT
>JAFASD010000568.1 GCA_019244945.1 Acidobacteriaceae bacterium
GGCAATCCGACCGCGTCAAAGCTGAGGTGATCCGTGCCGCCAGTGTCGCGAATCGTAATGGCTTTCGCATCCATGTCCTTGAAAGCGGAAAACCATTGCTCGAAAATAGGGCGGCACATGTCGTTGCCTTGTAAATAGATTCCCCGAATTCTGCCGCTCCCGTTGTCGACGTTGAAATAACCGTCGAGCTTCGCGTGCTCTGATGTGAGCTTCATGGACTCCGGGTCGCCGAAGTGCTCCTTTACGTATGCTTTGGACCCGAGCAGACCCTCTTCTTCCCCGCCCCACAAGCCGAGACGCACGGTGCGGTCCATTCTCAGGTTCAGGGTCTTGAGCAGCCGTACGGCTTCAATCATGACCGCGCTTCCGGCTCCGTTGTCCGTCGCTCCCGTGCCCCCGTGCCAGGAATCGAGATGTGCCCCTAGCATCACAATTTCGTCCTTTTTGGCTGCTCCCGGGATCTCCGCGATCACGTTCACCGAATCCTGAGGTTCAAGGATTTCGGTTTTGACGTCCAGATCCAGCTTTACTGGAATGTTGTGGGAAAGCAGGCGATAGATGCGGTTGTAGTGCTCTGGCGTGACCACAATGCTGGTAGGGGGCACGGGATCTTTTGTCTCGCGGCTGCCGGCGGATGATCCAAAAACTGTTCCATCATCGCCCGCGTAACCGTAGCTCAGCACGGCAGCCACTTGCTCTGAGGCAAAGAATTCATTGATTTTTTTTCGGATGGTCTGGAGCTCATCCCGGGACAGGTTCTGCCAAGGCGCGGGCAGCCGCGAGCGATACGCTGCTTGATTGCGCTCGCTGGCCTCGGGGTACTTTTCCATGTCGGCCAATTCGGCCTCGCTCCAGCGCGAGGAGAGCGGCTTTGTCGACTGCTCAATCTCCCGCGGAGCCGTCGCGAGCACAACCTTGCCCTTCAGCTTGCCTTTGTATTTCGCCATGTCCGCCTCGGTGTAGATTGCGGCAATGGTTGCTTCAGCCGTTATGGGTCCGTCCGTCGACCCGCTCCACGCCAGGGGGAACCCGATTAGGGGCATGTATTGAGGTTCGGACATCGCCGCGTAGTATTTGTCAACTCGCCAACTTCGGCCGAAGGGTCCCCATTTCTCGGCCTTAGCGGGGAGGCCAAGGTCCTTCATCTGCTTCACTACCCAATCCGCCGCGCTGAAATAATTGGGCGTATTCGTCAGGCGGGGGCCGTTCACGTCGCTCAAATAGAACAAGGTATCCATGACCTTCGAGTGTTCCCGTTCTTCTGCCCGGATGCGCTGAATGGCGTAGAGATCAACCTTTTCTTCGGCCATTGAGCCAAAAGGCAGCAAAATCGCCAGAGCGGCGGCACAAAGAAGGACGTATTTCCTGGGTTGCATTTTGATCCAGCGTATCAAGACCGGGCGAAAATAGGAGTCATGACCGAAAAAGCTACATTTGGAGCGGGATGCTTTTGGGGCGTGGAAGCCGCTTTCCGGGAACTCGACGGCGTCATGGATGCCGCTGCGGGTTATGCGGGCGGCCACACGGCGAATCCCACCTACAAAGAAGTTTGCACGGACCGAACGGGTCACGCCGAAGTGGTCCAGGTGGAGTACGATCCCGCTAAAGTCAGCTATGACCAGCTCCTAAATCTTTTCTGGGACGCGCATGATCCGACTCAAGTGAACCGCCAGGGTCCCGACGTCGGAACTCAATACCGCAGCGTGATCTTCTTCCATACGCCGGAACAGGAGCAAGCGGCGCGAACCTCGAAGGCAAATCTTGATGCATCAGGCCGTTTCCGCCGTCCGATTGCGACTGAGATCCAACCAGCGCAACCCTTTTACCGCGCCGAAGAGTACCATCAGCAATATCTCGCAAAGCGAGGACTACGGCATTGCCATATTTAGTGAATGAGGTCGGCGACTGCCAAGCTCTTGAAGTAATCGATGGTGAGAGTGAGCCCTTCTTCTAACTCCACTCTTGGCTCCCATCCCAAAATCCGCTTCGCCTTCCGAATATCCGGCCTCCGAACCTTGGGATCATCCGAGGGCAGCGGTTTGAATACAATACCTGGCTTATCTCCGAACCGGACTCGAATTTGATTCGCAAAATCAAGAATGCTCAATTCCGAAGGATTGCCCAGGTTCACGGGATAACGCTCCTCTGACTCGCTGAGCCGTACAAGTCCCTCGACCAAATCAGAGATATAACAGAAGCTGCGCGTTTGGGATCCGTCTCCGAACACGGTCAGATTTGCGCCTCGTAGAGCCTGATCGATAAACGCCGGCACGACGCGTCCATCGTTCAAGGCCATCCGGGGTCCGTAGGTATTAAAAACACGCGCGATGTTTGTGCGAATTTCGTAGACGCGGTGATAGGCCATGGTCAACGCTTCCGCGTAACGCTTGCTCTCGTCGTAGCAAGATCGCAACCCGACCGGATTAACGTTTCCCCAATAACTCTCCGGTTGGGGATGCTCGAGCGGATCGCCATAACATTCCGACGTGGACGTCAGAAGGAATGACGCGCCATGCCGGCGGGCAACTTCCAACATGTTCCGCGTTCCAGTTGACCCCGATTCGAGCGTTTCGATGGGATGATTCAAGTACTCGACCGGACTCGCTAGTGAGGCCAAATGGAAGACCTTATCTACCGGTCCCGAAATGTTCACGGCCCTGCAAACGTCATGCTCGATGAACTCGAAACCCGCGTTATCGAGTAAGTGCTCGATGTTTTCGCGATGCCCGGTAATCAGGTTGTCGATCGCGATAACTTCATGCCCGCTCTGAATAAAACGATCGCACAGGTGTGATCCAATGAAGCCAGCAGCTCCGGAAATGACATATCGCACGCATTTTCATGCTACAAGAACGAAGATCTTCAGAAGCTCTGAGGTGAATTCGTTCTAGTATGGCGGCGCATGGCGCTCTTCCGCTAAGAATTCTGCTTCTCGCGCTTATTCTTCTCTCATGCGGGCTGTTTTGGCGCCGTTTCCGAAAAGTGGTGCATCGCATACTGAGCGCGCATCGGGATCCAGACTTCAGAATAAGCTCCCTGGGCCGGCGCTTCTGGGCATTCTTTTGGGAGGTGCTCTGCCAGGCGAAGGTGATTCGTGAGCGCCCTCTGCCTGGTCTCGCTCATGCGTTCGTCTTTTGGGCGTTTTGCGCGTTCGCGCTCGTCACGCTGAATCACATCGCGACCGGGTTCGGGGTACCTTTCTTGTCTCGCGCGACATTTTTCGGGGCTTTCTATTTTTGGTTCGCTTTTGTTTTCGCGGCGTTCTGCGCGGTTTCGATCGCCGCTCTCGCGTTTCGACGCTTTATTATTCGGCCGCCCTGGCTCGGCCCTCTCTCCTACGAATCGGGCCTGATCGCGGGATTGATTTTCCTGCTGATGATTACGTATATGCCCGTTTTGTGGGTACGCGAAGGCTCGCCGGCGGGCAACGCACTCTGGTGGTTGCACACGCTAACTCTCCTGGCGTTTCTTCCGTTGATTCCGCACACGAAGCATCTTCATCTGGTACTGAGCCCAGTAACGATTTTTCTGAAGCGCGCCGGATTCAGCCACATTCCTCCGCTCGCCGGAGATGAAGATTTCGGCTTAGTTTCGGGCAAAGACATCACGCAGATCACAGCCTTACAAGCGTATTCGTGCGTTGAATGCGGCCGCTGCACGGAACACTGTCCCGCAAACAACACGGGGAAGGAGCTGAATCCGAAGCTCATCGCGCTCGGGCTGCGCGCCTATTTGAACGAGTACGGCACCAACGACGAGACACCCATTCTAAGCGCCACCGTATCGCAAAAAGCGGTGTTCCAATGCACGACCTGTGGGGCATGTGAATATCAATGTCCGGTCGGCATTCAGCACCTCCCCATGATTATCGGCCTGCGTCGGGGGGCTGTGAACACCGGGGCTTGGGAAAACGACTATGGGACCAAGCTCTTCCTGAATCTGGAGCGCAATGGAAACGCGATGGGCTTTTCTCAAACCGAGCGCGACAAGTTTATCGCCAAACAAGGATTCCCGATGTACGACGGTTCGCAGGAATACTGCCTCTGGCTCGGTTGCATGGGCGCCTACGATCCGCGCGGCCGCGAGATCATCAATTCTTTCGCTACGGTTATGAACCATCTGAGTGTCTCGTTTGGTGTTCTCAAGAAAGAGCG
>JAFASD010000042.1 GCA_019244945.1 Acidobacteriaceae bacterium
GACGATGGCCCTTTCGGCGATCATCTACAGCGACATATGATTTTCCTAAATCAGAATCCTACGGCAAGGCTGGCCCTGAAAACGGCTCTTCGTACCAGTGCATGCGAAACCGATAGCGATTTTCACGTGCTCCGATCGGCTGGGCTAATAAAAGGACATAACCGGCAAGCCGTGATACCTCGCTGCGGCCTATATGAGGCATATTTCAAGAATCGTTTATGAGTCCGGACGTGCTCACAAAACCGACCCCTGACTATTACGTATCGGGCGGCGCTTTGAAGGCCAATGCGCCGAGTTACGTTCCTCGCTCTGCAGATACGTTACTGCTTGATGCCATTCGCGCCCGCGAATTCTGCTATGTCCTCACGCCGCGGCAAATGGGTAAAACCAGTCTGATGGTCCGCACCGCAGCAACTCTTCGCAACGAAGGGGTCCGAAGCGTCCTCATCGATCTAACTCAAATCGGGACACAAGTAACGGCAGAGCAGTGGTACCTGGGTCATCTTAAGCGCATCGCGAAAGAACTTGCGCTCCAGATCAATTATTTGGATTGGTGGGAGCAGCAGAAACACCTTGGGATTGTCCAGCGCTTCATCGCATTCCTAACCGAAATCGCGTTGCCCGAAACTGCTGAGCCGATTGCAATCTTCATTGATGAGATTGACACAACCCTCAACCTCAATTACAGCGATGACTACTTCGCTGCTATCCGTTCCTTGTACAACCAACGCGCAGCAGATGCACACTTAGAGCGGTTGACGTTCGTTCTACTCGGCGTTGCTTCCCCTTCAGACCTCATCAAAGATGTAAAACGTACACCGTTTAACATCGGCACTCGGATTCCTCTAACTGACTTCACAGACGAGGAATCGGCTCCTCTGCTGACCGGTCTTGCCCCAAGCCCAGACGCCGCTAAGCAACTGTTGCGCCAAGTCCTCTTTTGGACGGCGGGCCATCCCTATTTAACTCAGAAAACCTGCCGCGCCGTTGCGGCGTGGTCCCTTTCGGAAAAATGGAACCCGAAAGAGGTGCCGATCGCTGTTGACGACCTGATCAAGGAGTTATATTTCTCCGAAGCCGGTCGGAATACCGACTCTAATCTACAGTTCGTGAGGGACCGAATTCTCGAAAGCCCGGATGTTGCGCAGCTCCTGCGACTTTACGGTCGCGTCCGTCAGAGCGACCCGGTCACTGATGATGAACTGGATCCGCTACGGGTGGCTCTCAAGCTGACCGGATTGATCAAAACCACCGAAACCGGTCTATTGAAGGTCCGGAATCTCGTTTACGATCGCGTCTTCGACGAAATATGGATAAGAACGGCGCTAACGAAGATGGAACGCGCATCACCGCTTAAGAAGTTCATCGAGAAGACTGGAGATCTGTTCAAAGAAAAAAAGGGACCTGACGATTCGCTGTTTAGGTATGACGTTTACGTGAGCTACAGTCACAGAGATAGAGACTGGGTAAAAAGCTATCTTCTGCCGAATCTCGAGAGTGCCGGACTCAGTGTATTTATTGATCCTGATTACCTCCCTGGAGGAGCGATGTGGGAACGGCGTTTAGACCAGGCTTTCAATCAAAGTCGTAATATCCTCCTGATTATGTCGCCTGACTACTTTGCGAGCAAATGGACTGAAATAGAGGTGGGCCGTGCAATGCGGCTCCTGGATGACGAGCACGGCCGTCGCGTAATACCGATCCTGCTAAAACCGGCCCATGTCCCAGCCTCTCTTCAGCGCATTCAGTGGGTCAATTTCACGGGTAGGTTGGATCGGATCGAGCCGATGCAGCGGCTGCTCCAAGCACTCGGCGCTACTCACGTCTCCCGAACTGCGCTAGAGAGCAATCAGCTTCCTACAAGTGACAAGCAATACGATACCGGCACAATTCGAGCTCTACTAGATGAAGCATTGGATTACGACGATTTGACCGCGTTTGCTTACGATTACTTCAGACCTGCGTATGAGCTTTTGGACGAGGGAGCCGGCAAGAAGGCGAGAATTCAGACTCTAATCGAGTATGCCGACCGCGAGCACGAGCTAGATAAGCTCCTCGACCGCCTCGCGCAAACTCGCCCGAAGGAATACCGTCGTTACGCAGACCGGCTGGAGTTGCCCTCCTCGTAGTTGCTTCCTGGGTGTGTCGACTCCTCGTACACGAGCCTTCTTGGGATCTTACGCTACGCTTAGAGCGGGTGCGAGCCTACAAGAATTATCAATGGATTGTAACTGACCCTGACCTTTTGGGCGGCAAACTGGCCATCCGCGGTACGCGCCTTTCCGTCTCATTCCTGCTGGAGTGCCTTGCCGAACAGATGACAACCGAGGAAATCCGCGCGACCTATGGCCCGTTTCCCGAAGGTGCTGTTCCCGAAATTCTCCACCTCGCAGCGACTCAGTTCGATGACCCAGGAGCTGCGGCTTAGAGCTGGATGTGGCTGCTCGATAAGAACGTTACCTCTCCATCCACCTCTCATACTCCCGCGTATGCCGCGATTCCAAATTCACCTCCCTGCCCGCAATAAACATCTGCTTGATATTCGTCTTCGCTTCCATCGGATCCCCATCCGTCAAAATCAAATCCGCCACTTTGCCCTTCTCAATCGATCCCAATTTGTCCGCAGCCCCTAAAATTTCTGCGCTGTTGATCGTGAGCGCCTTCAAAGCCTCATCATGCGGAAGTCCGAACGCAACTGCCTGCGCCGCCTCGAACGGTACATTTCTCGCAAACTCCACATCAAAGGTCCCAAAGCAGATCTTCACGCCCGCTTTGTAGAAATCATTCGGCAGCGTGTACGGCGCATCGTAAGGATCGTCATCGCGCATCGGCAATTGAAATGTCTTCCCGAGCACCACCGGAATGTTTCTCGCCTTCAACAAAGGTCCTGCGCTTCCAATCTCACGCGGGTCTGCAATGATGATTTTCACTTTTTCCTTGTCCGCGAACTCCACCGCCTCTTTGATCATCTTCTCTTTCTCCGCGCGCACCAGCAGTGGCAGCTTCCCTTCGATCACCGGAATCATTGCCTCCAGCCTCACGTCACTACGAAAATCCGGGCCGCCCGCGCTTTTCGCTTTCGCATAACGCCTCGCCTGCTCGAAAAAGTCGCTAACTTGCCGCAGCCGTTCCTTATACTGCTTCTCTTCTTCCGCATACGTGCGCGGGGGCGTTCCCATCATCGCTGCAAACTGGCGCGGCACTGTTTGGATTTCCGGAAAGAGCATGTCCATCACCGCGCTCGGCTTCACCGTCATCTCTTCCCACGTCCACCCCTCCAGGTGCATCAGCGCGCCTTGCCCCGTAATCACGCTTCCACCGCCACCACCAAAGCCGCCCCGGCCCCCACTGCCCGGCAGGCTGATCACAGTCGTAATTCCCGAGGCCCGCGTTACGTCGATGTGCTCGCTCG
Organism: Acidobacteriaceae bacterium; assembly: GCA_019244945.1. Classification (GTDB taxonomy): domain Bacteria; phylum Acidobacteriota; class Terriglobia; order Bryobacterales; family Bryobacteraceae; genus Bog-105. The sequence continues at coordinate 3,413 of JAFASD010000042.1, forward strand.
ACGGATTGAATGCAATTTCCGCCCTCAATTCAGGATTAAAGAGTCCCACCTCGTCCAGGTCAACCGTGTCTCGAAGCGCCTCGATTTCTGCCAGCCCCACGTTAGTCGCCGCGTTAATCAGGCCGGGATAGAGTTGCAGTCCATGGCCATCAATCACCCGCGCGCCGCTTTTCGCCTCGAGCTTCGTTCCAATCTCCGCGATTTTTCCATCCACCACCAGAACCGCCCCGTTCTGAATATCCGCAGCCGTAACCGGATGGATCGTCACGTTTTGAATCAAAACCGAATTACTCTCGGCCGCGGCAATAATACACGGCAGTAACAACAGACCACCGATCCACGTGCATAAGTGAGTTCTGTTCATAACCGCCTCCCCTCCTTAGCAGGTTTCGGTTTCTCCGCGTTCTCCTTCTGCAGCAACTCCTTCTTTTGTTGTTCGAACTTAGGCCGCGTCTCCAGATCTTTATCCCGATCGAAATATTCGTGCCCATCAATCCAAACCTTCAGCGCCTTTGAGTAATTCGAAAGCGGGTGCTTATCATAAAGCACCAAGTCAGCCGACTTACCCACTTCAATCGACCCCACTTTGTCGTCAATTCCTAGCTGCTTAGCTGGATTGATCGTCACCATGGCGAGCGCTTCCGTCTCGCTCAGACCGCCATACCGCATCACTTTCGCGGCTTCCAGGTTGAGATGACGCTGTAATTCATCCGAATCTGAATTGACCGATACAACCACGCCCTTGCGCGTCATCATTGCCGCATTGTACGGAGTCGCATCATATGCCTCGATCTTGTACGCCCACCAATCGCTAAATGTGGATGCGCCCGCTCCATGATCCGCGATCTCTTTCGCTACCTTGTACCCTTCGAGCACATGCTGCAACGTCCGGATCTTAAATCCCATCTCGTCCGCTACCCGAAGCAGCATCAAAATCTCGTCAGAACGATAGCAGTGCGCGTGCACATACCTCTGCCCTTCCATCACCTCTACCAGCGGCTCCAGACGCAAATCCTTCCTGGGCGGAATGGGCTTTTCTCCGCGCGCAACCCGCTCGTTATATTCCTTCCACTCCGCCTGATAATTCTTGGCTTCCGTGAAACTCGCGCGAATCACTTCCTCAACGCCCATGCGAGTGCCCGGATATCGAGGTTCCGCGGCCGGTCCTTGACTGAAGAAGTTTTGCGGATAGCCTTGCCGCTTCGGGTTCTCGCCCAACGCAAATTTGATCCCCGGTTTTGCGCCTTCAAAAAGCATCTCCGGGGCCGTCTTCCCCCATCGCAGCTTGATTACAATCGTCTGGCCGCCGATGGCATTCGCACTCCCGTGCAGCACATTCGAAACAGTCAACCCTCCAGCGAGGGCTCTATAAATGTTGATGTCGTAGGGATTGATGACATCCTTGATATTCACCATGGACGAATCCGAAACCGTCCCCTCGTTGACACTGCCCTCAACGGCTGTATGCGAATGGCAGTCGATAATTCCCGGCATCAAATACTTGCCGGTGGCATCGACGACAGTCGCATCCGCGGGAGCGCTCACATTGGTTCCGACCGCCGCAACCTTCCCGTTTTCGATTAATACGCTCCCGTTCTCGACGGTCCCCTTCGTCACCGTCAACACCGTCGCATTCCGAATCAAGATCGTCTGCGCCCCGCACAACCCGACAGTGGCCATCATGAAAACGATTGCAGTTGTGGGGCGGACGGCCTCGTCCGCGCCGGACCTCCCGGTCCGGCTCTTGAATCGCAGCATCAATTGGTACCTCCGCCATTCGCGTCCCCATCCGTCGGATTCGGCTTCTGCTCTGCGCCACTCCCGCGCGGCGGCCCCTGCTGCGCCTCTTTGGACGGCTTAAACTCCTTCCCATCGATGAACACATATTCAATGGTCGTTTTGTCCTCGAATGCCTCGCCCTTCATCACCACGAGATTCGCAATCTTGCCTTTTTCAATCGTCCCCAGCCTGTCGGAAACTCCGTACATCTCCGCAACGCCCAGCGTCAAGGCACGTACCGCATCGGCTCTTGACAATCCCGTATCAATAGCCTTCTTCACCGCTTTCTTGAGTTCCGGAGCCGTATTCACTCCATCGGAATAGAACGCGAACTTCACTCCCGCTTTCGCCAGCATTCCCGGAACCGCCGGCGCTTTCGCCCGCATCTCCAGTTCCCGGTAATTTGGAATGTCGTTCGGGTCTGCGTCCTTCGGCTTCTCCGGCCACTTCAGGCTGACCAGTAACGGCACGTTCGCTTGTTTCAGTTGGTCTACCCGTCTGTACGCCTCATGCAGCCCATACAAAACGAATGGAGTTTTCAATTCGTTTCCAAAGCTCAGCATCCGATCGATCTGTTGCGCTTCGCTAGCGGGCAGCAGAATCCGCGGCGATTCCGCCAGCCCTTCCAAATCGTGGTCGTATTCAGGCCGCCGATTTCCGCTCGGATGCGAAGCATAAATTTGCTTCGCTTCCTTATACTGACCCAGATCTAAATAAAGCTGCCGCACGTACGAAATGTTGCCCATCAACGACGCTGGAAATCCCGTACGGCTCCCGAATCCGCCGGTCCGAAACACGATCTGTTGCCCAATGGGTTGCAGAATCACCATATCTCGGCCCCGCTGTCCCGCCAAATCTACCATCGCGCCAAGCCCTTCCAAAATGCCTCGATTCGGGAACGTTGCCGACGTCGTAAATCCCGCCGCGCGCGCAGCCTCGAGTCTGCTATCGCTCGGATTCACCAAATCAGCCGCTCTTTCGAACGAATAGGTTTGCGGACGATCTTCCGGCCCATGGGATCGAGGCGCCGCTGGCGCAGCAGACGTCTGAGCAGCCGCGCTCCCAGATGCAGGCGCTGGCGCTGCGGCTGCCGGAATGCCCCAGGTGCTCAATCCATCGATGAATCCCGGATACACGGTCAGCCCGGTCCCATCGATCACCCAAGCGTCCGGCGGAACGCTGAGATTTACTCCGACATCCTGAATCAATCCATCGCGCAGAAGAACGGTCGCTTTCACCAACTCCGCGCCGCTGACCGTCACGACATGAGCATCTTTAATCGCGACCGCCGATGGAACTTCTGCACGAAGGCTCGGCCCCGCAAGCAGCAGCATCGCCAAGCAACACACGTATTTCATAGGCATGAGTTTCCAGTCACAGATCCTGAACAAATTTCCTTATTGTGCCACAATGAGGCGCATCCGTCTGCCAATCAGTTACTTGGCCCGTCGCCGAAATTTCTCCCACTCTGTTCCTCCGCCTCAATTCAGCCGTCTGAATGCTACCCTCACCGCATGAATCTCAACGAACGCCCTAAGAGATCCGTTACTAAGCCACTTCTGAAAAAAGTGGTCGATCTCGACAAAGCGAATGCAAAAAACATCAAGCAGATTCCCAAGGTAGAATCGAAGCCCTTAGATCCGCCCGCTCTGTATGAAGATGCGGGCGAGGGCTATAACCCCGATTTCACCTTTCCTCAAGAGTAGTTACGCTGGCGGGCCTCGCCCGCCAGCCTTTATCCGCTAAACTGAATCCTTCAGTGGCGGAAGAAACAACCTATAGCGATGCCGGTGTGCACATCGAGGAAGCGGATCGCGCGGTATCCCTCATCAAACGACACGCTCGAAAAACTCTCACGCCTCATGTCCTGACCTCGATCGGCAGCTTCGGCGCAGGGTTTTCCTTGAAAGGTTGGCGCGATCCCGTTTTAGTCAGTTCCGCTGACGGAGTTGGCACCAAACTCAAAATCGCGTTCGCCACTGGCCGCCATGACACCATCGGCGAAGATCTCGTGAATCACTGCGTAAACGACATCGCCGTCCAGGGCGCGAAGCCGCTTTTTTTTCTAGACTATTTCGCCGTCGGCAAGCTCGATGCCGAAGTGTGCGCGAGTGTCGTCGCCGGAATCGCGCGCGGCTGCAAGAGAAATGGATGCGCGCTCATCGGCGGCGAAACCGCCGAAATGCCCGGAATGTACAATCCAGGCGAATACGATCTAGCCGGCTTCATCGTCGGAGCGGTCGAGCGTAAACACTTGCTCACCGGCTCTGAAATCACTCCCGGCGATCTCCTCCTCGGCCTCCCCTCCCAAGGACTCCACACCAACGGATATTCGCTCGCCCGCAAACTCCTGCCCGATCTCACCGAACCTCTTGCCGACGAACTCCTCAAAATTCACCGCTCCTATCTCGCGCCCATCCAGGCCCTCCACCGCGCAAATCTCCTGAAGGGCGCCGCTCATATCACCGGCGGCGGCCTGACCGACAATGTTCCGCGTATCCTGCCGAAGGGCTGCGCCGCCGAAATCGATCCAAAATCCTGGCCTAAGCAGGAGATCTTTGAACTTTTAAAACACCTCGGCAACATTCCTGAGCAGGACTATCGCCGAACCTTCAACCTCGGCATCGGCATGGTACTCATCGTCTCGCCCGCCAAGATTGGGTTCGTTTCGCAAAAGCTCAAGAAGCTCCGCGAGCCCTTCTACGAAATCGGGCGCGTGACCCGCGCCAAATCCGCCAGAGCACCGAAGGTCGTCTATCTGTGAGCACATCTTCGCGTGCACGGCTCGGCATCCTCTTATCCGGTCGAGGTTCAAACTTCGAAGCGATCGCCCGCAATGTTTTAGCCGGGCGCCTCGATTGCGAAATTGGGTTCGTTTTTTCAAATAAGCCGAACGCCCCCGGCCTGGCCCGCGCCCGCGAGCTCGGTCTGCCCTCCGGCGCCATCGACTCCGCAGGGGTCGAGCGCACCGTTTTTGACTTGCAAGTTGTTGATTTACTGAAGAGTCATGGGGTCGAGTGGGTTTGTTTGGCAGGCTATATGCGGCTCCTGAGCGGTCGCTTCGTTTCGCAATTTCCCCAGCGCATCCTCAACATTCATCCTTCTCTGCTGCCCGCCTTCCCCGGCTTAGATGCGCAACATCAAGCGCTGACCCACGGCGTCAAAGTGACCGGCTGCACCCTCCATTTCGTCGATGAGAATCTGGACGCCGGACCTATTCTTCTCCAAGCGACCGTCCCTGTCCTCGACAACGACACCGTTGAATCGCTTTCGTCCCGAATCTTAGTAGAGGAGCACAGAATTTATTCCGAAGCGATAGCCTGGGTGCTCAAAGGCAACTATCGTATCGAGGGCCGTCGAGTTATCAAAACCTGAATGCTTATGAATCGAATTTTGCAACGCGTACTCGCAGGCGTCGTTGGCCTGATCCTGATCGTTTTCGCGATCGTTTGGTTCTCCGGCCAACACGTCGACCTCAAGCTGGTAAAAGCAGTCCCGGCAATCGGGATCGAGACTCCCATCCGGGTTCAAGCGGACGGGCCGCATGGCCTAAAATCGTTCGCCGCTTCGGTCGAACAAAACGGCCAAACTCAAACCGTCTATCAGGACAACACCAGATCGAAGCAAACCAGCCGAATCTATAGTTTCTCAGCCGGGAAAAAAACAGCAACATTCCTGACCGAAGGACCGGCCAAGCTGGTCGTCAAGGGAAGCTCCAATGACCTGCGCGGCAGCACAACCACGCTGTCGCAGG
>JAFASD010000060.1 GCA_019244945.1 Acidobacteriaceae bacterium
CTGGCTCACGATCCTCTTTGTCGGTGAAATGCTGACCGCGACCGCTATGGGTTATTTCGAGCAGGAGATCGCCCGGGCCGTCGTGCTTGAGCTATTCGTGCCACTCATAATCAGCAGCGGAGGAAATTCCGGTTCTCAGGCGACAACGCTCGTGATCCGAGCAATGGCGTTGGGCGAAGTGCGTCTTCGTGACTGGTGGCGAGTTATTTACCGCGAATTGTCCACCGGTTTAGCTCTGGGCAGCGTTTTGGCTGCCATCGGCATGACTCGCATCTTGCTTTGGCAAGCGATCTGGAAGCCTTACGGTGCTCATTATGTCGTAATCGCTTTGACCGTTGCGTTCAGTCTGGTCGGGGTCGTGCTATTTGGCACCATCGCGGGATCCATGCTGCCGTTTGCGCTGCGTCGCGCCGGCCTTGATCCGGCGAGCGCGTCGGCGCCTTTTGTCGCAACCTTGGTCGATGTGACCGGCCTCGTCATTTACTTCAGCATTGCCAGTCTGATACTCAAGGGAACGCTACTGTGATTACATTTAGCGGAGCTTCTAGACTGAGAGGATGCGCTCTCGGTCTTCCCTCTGCATCTCCCCCGCGATACTCCTCGTTCTCTTCATCAGCTCTACCGCAGCGGCGCAGCAAGACACGTGGCATTTCGCCGTCTCCGGCGATTCTAGAAACTGCGGCGACGTGGTGATGCCCGCTATCGCCAGGGGCGTCGCCGCTGATCAGGCATCGTTCTACTGGCACTTGGGCGACTTCCGAGCAATCTACCGCTTTGATCAGGACTATTGGCAACTCCATCAACCCTCTGATCCAAAAGCCATGGTCATCACTACGTATTTAGCCAATGCATGGCAGGATTTCATCGACAATCAGCTCAAGCCATTCGGTGATATCCCCGTCTATCTGGCATTCGGTAACCACGAACTTATCCCTCCCATGACTCGAGAGCAGTTACTGTCGAAGTTCAGTACCTGGCTCAACGCACCCGCTATACGCGACCAGCGGCTGAAAGACGACCCACAGGATCAGACGGTGAAAGGCTTCTATCACTGGTTGAAAGATGGTGTAGACTTCATCACTCTGGATAACGCGGCGAGCCAGTTTGACGAGCCGCAGTTGAGATGGATACAGGCTCTTCTCGCGCGTGATCAGGACGACGCTTCCGTCCGCGCCGTGATCGTGGGCATGCATGAGGCTCTCCCCGAAAGCATTTCCAAAGATCACAGCATGAATCAATCCTTAGTGGGCGAGCAGGACGGCAGGACGGTTTACCGCTGGCTCCTCACTTTCAAGCAGCAATCGCGCAAACCCGTGTACGTGCTCGCGAGTCACTCCCATTACTACATGGCAGATATCTTCAATACCGAGTACTGGCGCGCCCACGGTGGCGTGCTGCCGGGCTGGATTATCGGAACCGCTGGAGCGGAACGGTACGAATTGCCCGGCGATACCAATCCGAAAAACGCAAAAGCGCACGTTTATGGTTACCTGCTCGCAACCGTTAGCGCCTCAAAAGAGAATCCAATCCGGTTCGATTTCCACGAATTGAAAGAATCCGACGTGCCTCAGGACGTAGTAAGCCGCTTCACTTCAGATTTCGTCCACGACTGTTGGGTGAACAATCCGGTTCACTAGCGGCTGTCACGCAGGCGCGAGTTGCTTGCGCGTGTAGGATGTCCTCAGGTGCGCATAAATCACTTTCAAAATTGCGATCACCGGAATCGAAAAAAACATGCCGGGAACGCCCGCAATTCTCTCGCCAGCCAGCACTCCAAACAAAACCAGCAGCGCGTGTAACTCCACGCCCGCGCTCATCAGATAGGGGTTCAGGATGTAATCCTGAAAAATCCGATAGCATCCCCAAAACAAAATAATCCAGAGCAGACCGCCGGATCCAGTAACCCCAAACACGATAAGCATAATGGCCAGCGCCGCGGCCGGACCAAAAACCGGAATAAATTCGCACACGCCGGCCAAACCCGCGAGCAAAGCTTCGTACGGATATCGCAGCACACTTAGAAAGATCGCCCAAGCTACGAATGACGCAATCGCAAGAAGAACAAGCGCCCGGATGTAGTTCTTCAAAACCAAATGCACATCGTCGATAATCAACTCGATCGTCGTGCGATCCTGCCCGGCTTCGACCGCGCCGATCAAGCTCGTTCGAATATCCCGGCCATCCTTCAGGAAGAAAAAAGCCAGTATCGGAACCAGAATCATAGGCAGAAGATAGCCCAATCCGGAAAGGATTCGCGTACCTGTCTGCTGGATAAAAGGCACCACGCTGCTCTCGAGATTGGTCGCTTCCTTATTCAGCGCGATGATGAGCTGAGCGCGCATGGGTTCGAGCCACTGCGGCAACGGGAATTTCATGAGGTTGCCGCCGGTTAGCAAGCTCGGCAAACGAGTCACCAGGCTGGTCGCTTCCTCGGCGATCGTCGGTATCACAGCAAACCCAATCCCCGTAAGCGCGCCAATCAACAGAATGTAGACGATCGTCAGCGCGAGCGTCCGCCGCTCGGGCAGGAAACGTTCCACTAGCCCCACAATCGGCGAAAGCATGTAGGCAAAAAAGATAGCGGCCGAAAAAACCAGGATCGTGTCGCGAATGTAGTAAAGAACCGCCAGCAGAAGCGCGAAAAGAAAGATCGTCCAGACGACCCGTAGCGCGCGCTCATCGATCCCCAACATGATTGCTAGACTATCAGGTGCTCACCCTTCCAGGATTTTGTAAGAAAAGAGTCTAAATCGGTCAAATGCAGGGTTCCGCGCGAGAAATGCGGCGTCTGGTCGAAGAGTTACAGGAGCTCGAGCAGAAGCTTCGCTCCGGCGGCGGCGCACGAAAAATTGAAAAGCAGCACAGCGAGGGCAA
>JAFASD010000197.1 GCA_019244945.1 Acidobacteriaceae bacterium
GGTCAAGAGAATGATCGTGTTCTTAAAGTCGATCTCACGTCCCTCGCCGTCCTCCATCATTCCGCGATCAAATACTTGATAGAACAGCTCCAGGACATCCGGGTGCGCCTTTTCCACTTCATCGAGCAACACTACTGAGTAGGGCCGCCGGCGTACTGCCTCTGTGAGCACCCCGCCTTCGCCAAATCCCACATAGCCAGGAGGCGAGCCTTTCAGAGTGGAAACCGTATGTGCCTCCTGAAACTCGGACATGTTGATCGTGATAAGGTTGTGCTCGCCCCCGTAAAGAAGATCGGAAAGAGCAAGCGCCGTTTCCGTTTTGCCCACACCGCTCGGCCCAACCAAGAGGAATACTCCCAGCGGTTTGCTGGGATCATCGAGGCCGGCACGGCCGGTCTGGATTCTCTGGCTGATCAGCACGAGCGCGTGGTCCTGGCCGATCACTCTTCGCTCGAGGTGACGATCGAGCGCGAGAACAGTACCAATCTCATCCTTGATCATTTTGCCCAACGGAATTCCGGTCCACGCGGAGATCACTTGCCCGACAATCTGCGAGTCCACGCAGATCTGTGTGAGCGCGGTGGATCCCTGTACCTGCTCCAATTCTGTAGTAAGTTGCGCAAGCTTTTCCCGCAGAGGTTCGTGCTCGCTTTCGGCTATGGCAATGTCCCCGGTTGTCTTCTCTTGCTCATGAGCGGTAATTTGTCCTGCGGAACCCGCAGCAGCGCCTTTCGTCTTTTCAGCATTTAGCTGAGCGCCATCGCGTTGGCTGATTTCTGCATCGCTCTCTAGCTGAGCACGCACTTCACGAATCTGGCCCACCAATTCCTTGACGCGACCCCATTTGCCTTGTAGTTCGCTTAAGTCCTTCATCAATGTGGATCGCTGCTGGATCACTTGCTCGAGCCGTTCGCTGTGATCGGTTCCGGTTGCGGTCTCTCGTCGAAGGATACGCTCCTGGACCTCCCAATCGTCAATCTGCCGAGTCAAATCTTCAATTCTGGCCGGCGTTGCATTTTGGCCAAGTGAGAGGCGCGCACAGGCGGTATCCAGAACACTAACGGCTTTATCAGGTAACTGACGTCCGGCCAGGTATCGGTGCGAGAGTTTGACGGCAGCAGCCAAGCCATCATCCAGAATCCGCACATTATGGTGTTTTTCGAGAGCGTCAACAACACCGCGCATCATTACCATGCATTGCGCTTCCGTCGGCTCTTCGACTTTCACTACTTGAAACCGGCGTGCAAGTGCCGGATCTTTCTCGAAGTACTTCTTATATTCGGACCAGGTGGTTGCGGCAATAGTCCGAAGTTCGCCGCGCGCCAGAGCCGGCTTTAGCAGATTTGCCGCATCATTCTGGCCGGCCTGCCCGCCAGCGCCGATGATCGTGTGAGCTTCATCGATGAACAGGATAATGGGCACGGGTGACCTCTTCACCTCTTCGATCAGCCCTTTCAACCGATTCTCAAATTCGCCCTTGATGCCTGCACCAGCCTGTAGGAGAGCCAGATCGAGCGAGCGTACGGAGACGGTCTTTAGTGGTACAGGAACATCGCCTTGTGCAACCCGCAGTGCGAACCCCTCGACCACCGCCGTTTTACCGACCCCTGCTTCCCCCGTAAGAATTGGATTGTTCTGTCGCCGCCGCGTCAGAATGTCGATGATCTGGCGAATCTCCCCATCGCGACCGAGCACGGGATCGATTTTCCCTTGTTTGGCGTTATCCGTCATGCTCACCGTGTATTGATCCAGATTCGGCGTTGGACCTGCGCTTTTCTGAGTGCTTGCCTGGCTCTCCCCTGCAACAGAAGCAGATACGCTTTCGGGGGACCCAGCCACGATCTTGAAAAACTCCCGGCGCAGTACCTCTGGGTGAATCTGGCGCAAGAGAGAATTGTCATCCAACAGTCGCGACGCCTCTTGGCTCGAGACCAGCGCGAGTATCGCGAATCCGGATCGGATCTGTGTCGCACCGTAGTCAATGGAGCCGATGGTCCACGCGGTCGTCAAGATCCTCGTCAGAAGAGGGCTGAAAGCAGGAGTTCGGCCGTTGCCAGTCTTGAACCGATCAATCGTCCGATTGAGTGCACTCGTAAGTCGAGATCCATCAATCTCGAAGCGCTTCAGAATGTGCGCAAAGTCGCTGCCTTGCTTGTCCAATAACTTCAGCAGAAAGTGTTCGAGTTCAACGTCGTAATTGGTCCGCGAAAGGCATAGGCCAGCAGCGTCCTCTAGCGCCTCCCGCGTGATATCGTTCGTCTTCGCGATAAGGGATTTCAGGCTGACGTTCATTTAACTTCCTTTCCCAGATGCAGGAGGTGAAGATAGTCGATTGCCCAATATTACGCGAATTCAATCTTGCAAAGGAATCTCCAATTCAGTTGCTGAACGGTTGAAATTTGGCATTGATTATGTCAAATCCCGGGAGTATACTTGATTCCTCTCAAAAGTGTTTGAGTCAGAAGACTCGTTAGTGGAGTGCAAGACCGCATAGTGAGTTTTGATGGGACTTGAGTTGTCATGCCGATCAGGGCCAAGCTGCTAACGTTTCTCGGAGCAACGCTCTTACTTTGTGCGTTGGGTTGTCAAAAAGAGGTACATCCGTCACGGGCTGCTACGCCATTGGCGGCAATTCCTACCAGACCCCTAATCGAATTGTTCACCGCCGAACCGAGAACCGTAATCCCTGGTCAACTCTGTTATTTACGTTGGTCAGTGGCTGGTACGGGGAACGTCCAAATTGACAACGACATTGGGCGGCTCGCGGCCGCTGGGACCCGCTCGATTTATCCGCGCGCTACGGCTACTTTCACCTTGACAGCCAGCAATGCAACCGGCACGGCGCAGTCCGCCGTAACAGTGGCAGTCAGTCGACCTCTTCCTTCAGTTGACATTCTGGAAGGGTCGCCAGATGCGCGAGTTGATGATCTTTTGAAGCAGCTTCAGGATATTCACTTCGATGATAGGAACGAGATCCGTTCGGAAGACCGCTCGGTCCTGGACGCGGATGTACTACTTCTTAAAAAGCTGTTTACCGCGACTCCGAATTCCATCGTTCTGCTGGAGGGTCATTCCGATGACGTGGAGCCTTCGGAATATAGTCTAGCGGTCGGCGATCGCCGGGCCTCTATCGTTAAGAGCGCTCTCATTGAACTGGGTATGGCGGAAGAGAAGTTGCAGATTGTGAGCTACGGAAAAGAATATCCGCTCTGTACCGACGGAACGCAAATCTGCTCCGCCCAGAATCGCCGAGTCCATTTCTCACGTCTCCCGTGAATTGGCGTATTCCGGATCGCAAGAGCGTTTGCCGAGCAGATCGGGCTCCTTCGGTCAAGTAAATCAAAGCAACATGATTTTTTCTGCAAAGCAATCCTCATTGGTTTCGCCTTGTTCCATCCGCGATTCGGTCTGGTTCGGGGATGTATGACATCTCATCCAATTATCGGCGAAAGGAATTGGACGTAACGTGAAAGTCAGGCGAAGCCGTGCCGGGATTTAGACGTCTGAAACCCGAGGGCTCACATCCAGTGAACATTCAGGATGGGACGCTTTGTCGCGCGGAGTCCTTCAAACCAGGACCGGTCGGGATTGAGCCGTTCGGTCCGAACAGTCCAAAATGCAAATTGAGGATTCTTGGTTTTAACGGGGCGAAGGTTCATGATTTCCTCCTTCACGTTGCTCTCGCGGAAATGCAGGGCATGCGTGTTAACTCTCGTACT
>JAFASD010000236.1 GCA_019244945.1 Acidobacteriaceae bacterium
CTGGCTATTTGGCCTCAAACCCTCAGAGGTCGAGGTGGTGGTCCATCCCCAATCCTCCATTCACGCCATGGTCGAGTACAGCGACGGAAGCGTCATCGCCCAGGTGTCCGCTACGGACATGAAGATGCCCATTCAATATGCGCTCACGTATCCAGAGAGACATCGGGCGCCGGTTCCGAGGCTCGATTGGACACAGCCGCGGGCCTGGCAGTTCATGCCTCCCGATCTGGAAAAGTTCCGGCTGTTGAAGCTGGCGTACCAGGCGCAGGAGCGTGGCGGGTCGGCAACCTGCACCTTAAACGCGGCAGATGAGGTTGCCGTCGAGGCATTTCTGGATGGCCGAATACCCTTCCCGGCCATCGCCGATACGGTGGAAGAGACATTGTCGCGACAACCGGGGTGCGAACCGGCGACAATAGAGGAAGTCATCTCGGTCGATCTCGCCTCGCGCGAGTGCGCCCGCCAGGTGCTGGGCCAAGCGCGTTGGACCACGATGGCTGCCCGGAATGCCTGAGGTAAACCGGGCCGGCGAATGAACCGAAGCACCGGAAGATACGTCGGATAGAGTAGGCCCTGAAAAGGCCGGAAGGATTCAGTAGAAGAGTGGGGATTTTACAGCCGATTTTTTGGGTCGTCATTCTGCTTGGAATTATGATCCTGGTCCATGAGGCGGGACACTTCTGGGCCGCGCTAGCGGTTGGCGTCAAGGTGGAGACCTTCAGTATCGGGTTCGGCCCGAGACTCTTCGGGTTCAGCCGCGCCGGAACCGATTTCCGCATCTCGGCTATTCCTTTCGGTGGTTATGTACGGATGCTCGGCGAACAACCGGGTGACGAGAAGGCCGCGGATCCAAGATCATTCCAAGCGAAAGCGCGATGGCAACGCGCCATTGTGATCATTGCCGGACCTTTCATGAACGTAATGCTGGCCCTTGCCCTGGTCACGGGACTGTATATGTACGGCTTCCCCAAAGAAGTTCCCTCAAGCGATGCGGTCATCAGCAGCATCCAGCCCAATTCGCCCGCGGCAACAGCCGGACTCCAGCCCGGGGATAGAATCATTCAGCTCGGAAGCAAGGATGATCCAAGCTGGCAGGACGTACTGACCCAAGAAGCCCTGAACGCCAATCACGCCCTTCCGATCACGATTAACCGCAACGGACAAAAGCTGCATCTCTCCGTAACGCCCCGCATGGACCCCAAGGAGGGTATCGGCGAAGCCGGATGGAGAGGCGATGTGCAAGTAGGCGAGGTGCTGCCGAAATCTCCCGCTCAGGCCGCGGGTCTGGCAACCGGCGACCTGCTCATCAGCGTAAACGGCCAGCCGATAGAATCAGCGCTCACCGTGCAACAAGCAATCGTGCATTCGGCAGGAAAACCCGTCGAGCTCGAGATCCTTCGGGATAATCGCATGCAAACACTCTCGGTCACGCCAACTCCCACAACGAATCCCAAACTGCCGTGGCACATCGGCATCGCTTTCAAGATGCCGATCCAAATGGTCAAGCTGGATTTCCTGCCGGCGGTCGCCGAATCCATCCGATTCAACGAAGAAAACGCGACGATGATCTTCCAGGTTTTGGGCAGTATTTTGGAGCGGCGAGTATCCCCGAAAACTTTAGCGGGTCCCATTCAAATTGCCCACATGTCGAGCGAAGCCGCGCAGCAAGGGGCATCGAGCTTTCTGGGACTGATGGCCATCGTGAGCCTGAATCTCGCGATCTTTAATCTCTTGCCCATCCCCATCCTCGATGGCGGAACGCTGTTGCTGCTGATTATCGAAATGCTGCTGCAGCGCGAGGTCAGCATGCAAGTGAAAGAAACGGTATTCAAGCTCGGATTTGTATTTCTGATGATGATCGTCGTTTTCGTAATCTATAACGACATCAGCAGAATTCTTACCAACAGTTGAGCGCTGGCCAACCGGATTAGTGGACGCGACGAGGACTTGTCGGTACTAGTGGCCGAGTAGCGCTGGGCCGTTCCCTTGGTTTAGCCTGGGTGCAGGATCAGCTGTTTCCCTGACGGATGCGCGACTCGATGTACTCCAGCGCTTGAGCGAACTTCGGAAAGAATTTGCAATGTAGTGCTTCGAGCCTGTCGCGAATGTCGGGGTCGTCGAAGTCCCTGGTGTTGCGATTGAGAAAGCAACTCTCGGTTGGCGCCTCACTCTCCAAGTGGCCAAACACTGACGCAAGGACAATTGCATCCTGACCAGACAGACCGAGATCTGTTTCGATCTCGGCGGCTGACCGGAGCACAGCTGCAGTCAGCGGGATAACTTCAGAGATTGCGAGGACTTGCGTGACCGTCTGCTTCAAACCCTCGCGCTCAAGTTGAGCGCTCTCGATAAGAACCGCAGATAGTGCATCAAACGTCACTGGGATCTGACGGTGAGGCTTCGACCGAGCAAGTTCACTGAGGTGCTGTCGAAGCTCCTCGCCTACGCGTGACCGGACCTTTGCCTTGGCCGAAATTGCCTGATGGGGTTCCGCAAGCGAAAAGGCGGGTATCAGCAGCCTAATCTGCCCGTGAGACGCTAGGCGAATAATGTCAGAACAGTTTTGTGATTCCTCCTGCTGTAACGCATGCTCGAGAACGAAGTTGGACTCGACGTATACATTCATCTCGCCGGGTACATTTCGATTTCGGCCTGCTGCAGGGACGAAAGCAGGCCGGACTCCGACAACGAACGCAAAGAGGGATCGTGATGCGGCTGGTCTCCCGACCTTGCGATATCTGTAAGCCACGTGAGTACGAGTAGTTCAAAAGCTGCCGGACTAATTTGAGCGGGGTTCTGGCCGAGTTTAGAAAAGTATGGGGCTAAGGCCTTCTGCGCATCTACGGTGAACTGCGGCGGAACTTCGACAGGGAGCAAGTTCTCTTGTCTCCAGCCGTATATGCGTTCCGGGGTGGCGATTAAGAAATATTGCGATTTCGGGAGTACGCCGTGCGCCAGCATATTTCTCCGCAGTTTTGCCGCCCAACTGTCGGACGTGCCGTGCCGGCTCTTCGCCTCTGCGAGGAGGACAACTTTTCCATCTCGATCGTATGCAACGAAGTCTATGGGAGTGATCCGTGGGGGCATAGAGATGGCTGCGACTCTTAATTATTTCAGAGTTTGGCAAAACCAATTGGAGTTTCCCAAAAGGGCGAGTGAGTTTCCTTTCGTGAAATGGAGGAGGTTTTCGCTCGGATGAACTCGCTCGGACTCCCGATCAGCCCTGCAGCCCGTCCCCGGCCCCGACTCACTCCACAGCTTTCCCAACAGCCCACTCGCATTTGTCAAGGCTCGCTATGATTCATAAGAAAAGATGTCCTGGGGAATAGTCGTTCGGCATGACGGCCTCGGAAAGGTGCGCGTGGTGACAGCGCCAGAACGCGACTTGCTACAGGCGCGTGCAGATGCGATCCTCGCGACATGGGAGGTTGAATGGCAACGCAAGCTTGCGAAACGGCAGTCAGTCGAAGCCAAGGAGCGAGCCAAGCGCCAGCGCTATCTGAGCAAATTCGAAGCGGAATGGAGCGCTGAAGAGCGCACCCGGTCGCTACAAGCTGAGTGGCACAGCCTCGAGACTTTACTCAAAACGACCATTGAACACACGTATATTCGCGATTGGGAACTGCTCAAGAAAACCGACAAGTTTGCGAAAGCTCGACCTAGAAAGGAAGAGCCCGCCCTTGTACCGCTCCCCGCCAAACCCGAGCCCGTTCCGTTCAAACCGAAGCTGGTGGAGCGCCTTGTGGGATCTATTCGGCGCCTCCGGTTTGAAGCACAGAAAAATGATTATGAGTCAAAGCTTCAGCTCTGGGAGGCTGAGAGAGCGTCCATCAATGCGCGGAATGAAACGGCAACGCGCGATCGGGAAGAGCAGCACAAGGAAGCCCTTGCCCAGTACGCCTATGAGCGAGAACAATTTGAGTCAGAGCAGCGCGAATGGAACGATAAGGTAGACCAGCAGCGCAGCCTCTTTTTTGCGCTTAATCCCGATGCCCTGCTTTCTTACTGGAACGATTTATTCTCCGATCAGTACTATCCGGAAGGTTGGCCGGATGATGTGCGGCTCGACTACATGCCAGAAACCAAGACCTTGATTCTTGATTATCAGCTTCCGCATATCGACCTCTTTCCTCGCATAAGGGAGGTGCGTTACGTCAGCGCTCGTACAAGCTTTAAAGAAACGCCCGTACCTGAGTCTCAGAGAAAAAAGCTGTACGATGAAACGCTGTATCAGATCGCTCTAGCAAGCATGTATAAGGTGTTCCAGTCCGACGCAGTAGACGCGCTTGCGAGCGTTGTATTCAACGGCTGGGTTCAGTCCATCGATAAAGCAACGGGCGCACTCATACGACCTTGTATTCTGAGCGTTCAAACAACTAAGCATGAGTTCCTGTCGTTGAACATGTCGCAGGTGGATGCGCGCGCGTGCTTCAAGAAGTTGAAAGGGGTGTGCGGCACTCGGCTATATGATATTAGCCCAGTTCAGCCCGTTCTTTCGCTCGATAAGAGTGACAGGCGGTTTGTCGATTATTACGGCGTTGCCGATTCCTTGAGTGACACAACCAACCTTGCCGCAATGGACTGGCAGGATTTCGAAAACCTGATTCGCGAGTTGTTCGAGAAGGAGTTCAGCCAAAACGGGGGTGAGGTGAAGATTACTCAAGCGAGTCGCGATGGAGGTGTTGATGCAGTGGCGTTCGATCCCGATCCGATTCGAGGTGGCAAGATCGTCATCCAGGGGAAACGGTACACAAACTGCGTCGGCGTTTCCGCTATTCGTGACTTGTATGGAACAGTTCATAACGAAGGCGCGACGAAAGGCATCCTTGTTACCACAGCTGATTTTGGGCCCGATGCCTACGAGTTTGCAAAAGGTAAACCGCTGACGCTTCTCAGCGGAAGTGAATTGCTGTATCTGCTTACTCGGCACGGGTACAAGGCCCGCATCGACATGGCCGAGGCGAAACGTCTCGCCACCCGCTGACACAACTGCCGAGAGATCGGAAGCGCTGTACTGATACTGAGGACTCCTGCTGCGAAAACAAATTGCCAACACAGAATCCGAAGCCGTAAAAGAAGTGTTCCTCGCGTAATGGCAGTGCGTGGGCGTCGATTTTCGGGCAGCGGCAATCGTGAAACCGATGGCAAGCGGAGTTACCGTCCTAATCCGTCCAGTTTCTGGATGGCTGCTGTACTCAGGACCAGCCACGGCTGACCTGCCGGACCAGTTGTTGGAAGCGAGGATCTTTGCCGATAGCGTAAAACCGCCCGTACACCTGGGAAAACAGGAGCATTTCCGACCCGTCCTTATATCCTTCTCTGAATTCTTCGATTGCCTCGTCGCGGTTGCCGAGCGCTGCTTCGACGAATCCAATGTCCATGGGCGAGACGTACTGCTGGACGGACTTGCTTTTCAGTCGAGCGAGTACCCGAACAGCCTCTTGCCGTTGGCCGGCGTCGGCATAGGCAGCCCCAAGCCCCGAGAGGGTGATAGATGAATCCGGATTGAGGTCCAGAGCTTTCTGAAACTCAGCGATAGCTTCGGGGTAACGGCCCAGACCGCGCAAAATATAGGCTCGCATCATCCGCGCCGTCCAAAAATTCGGATCCATGCGAATGGCTCTGTCTTCCGCAGCTAAGGCGCTCTGATAATCCTGCTTCAGGTACAACGGCCACCCGATGAAGCTGGTGATCTCTACCGACTGAGGATCAATTTCGAGCGCTTTGTGCAACTGCGCGACGGCATCGTCTTCACGACCTAGCGCTGAAAGGTATTCAGAGTACGCGAAAAAAATGGAAGTATTGTTGGGATTCGAACTCAGAGCGCGCCGGAATTCGGCGCCGGACTCGGTCAGTCTCCATTCGTGCATCAATGCGTGCGCTAGTGAGGCGTGCGCTTCGGCCAGATTGTCATCCAGTTCGAGCGCTCGGCGTGAGGCAGACTCGGCCTTCGGAAGCCCTTCGCGCGGTCGGAGGACCCAATCAGAGGCAGTCGTATACGCATCGGCCAATCCTGCGTAGGCAAGGGCATATTTAGAGTCGCGTGCGATCGCCTGATTGAAGTACTTGATCGCTTGATCCAGTCCCTGCCGTGTGAACCGGAACTCGCTATAGCGGCCCTGCAGGTAGTCTCGATAGGCTTCTGCGTCAACGGTCGGCCGGCGACCCAGTTCCTCCCTTTCCTTCACTGCCAGCCGCAACGCGAGCTTTTGCACGATCTCTTGGGAGATCGAGTCCTCGATCGTAAATAGGTCGGCTGTATTTTCATTGAAGGTCTCGGCCCACAGCGAACTACCGTCACTCACGCGCACGAGTTGTACGGTAAGACGGAGGCGGTCGCCGGTTTCCTGCACGCTGCCCTCTACGATCGCGTCAACCCTGAGATTGCGGCCGGCTACTCGCAAATCAGGTTCGGAGTTTGCGTAATTCAACACCGAACTTGTGGGCCTGACCGCAAGCTCACTAATGTTGCTGAGCCGCGTGATGACTGCGTCTGCGAGGCCAAGACCTAAATAGTCGCTATTCGCTCTCGAGCCGAGGCTATGGAACGGAAGCACGGCCAGTGTTTTGGGAGTTAGCCGGTCTCCTCCGCTTTTTCCGTTCCAAACAGACACTCGAGTGAATACGACCGTGCCGAGCGCGCCGACGATGGCAGCGCCCGCTATGAGCAGCGCCAATTTGGTGGTTCGATCCTTCGGTTTGGCCAGGACTTTGCGTCCATTCAGATACCGAACCACGTCCGCTGTTAAATCGGGAACACTCGCGTAACGAGCAGCCGGATGTTGCTGCAGACATTTGAGGACGATAAGGTCCAGTGTTCGGCGCCATGAACGGTTGCGCGTAACATTGCTCGGCCGCTCGAATTCTTCATCCTTGCTGACGGAAGGTGTTTTCTGCGTCAGTAGCTCATACAGGAGCACTCCGAGCGAGTAAATATCGCTCGCCGGAGTCGTCGGTTCACCGCGCAATTGCTCGGGGCTGGCATACTGCGGTGTCGCCAGACGGAATTGAGTCGCGGTGGCCGTTGCTGAATCCCCGGCTTGACTGATTTTTGCGATACCGAAATCGAGCAGCTTGGGTTTCCCTGCAGCAGTGACAAGGATATTGGCAGGCTTGATGTCGCGGTGAACGATGCCTTGCTCATGCGCGTACGCGACGGTTTGGCAGATTTGGACAAACAGTTCCAAACGAGCGCGAGCGCCGAGTGAGTGCTGATTACAGTACGTCTCGACGCTCACGCCCTCAACAAATTCCATCACTAGGAACGGAGAGCCATCAGCGGTGGTTCCACCATCGATGAGACGCGCGATATTGGGGTGATCGAGCTTCGCAAGAACCCGGCGTTCCGAGCGAAAACGCTCAACTTCACGGGTGCCGATAAGCGAACGGCGAACCAGCTTCACGGCAACGCGCTGCTCGAACTCGCCGTCTGCACGCTGAGCCTCGTAAACCACGCCCATGCCGCCTTCCCCAATCTGGCGCACGAGCAGGTAATTGCCCAGGCGCTCCCCGCAGTGCGATGGCGCCATTGACGTCAGGCCATTCACGAAAGCCGGCTGCTCGAGAAACTCCTGTGAGCTGTCGAACGCCTTAACGAGTTCTTCGACTTCTCGCCGAACCTCTTCGTCTCCGATTTCAGAAATGGCGTGCCGGCGGAGTTCGGGCGGCAGCAACCGCGTCTTTTCGAACTCTTCTTTCACCACCAGCCACTGTTCGGCGGTCATGGCTGAGCAGATGATTGCGACAGCGCACGATAGATCCACGCTTTGGCGAGAATCCAGTCGCGCTTCACCGTAGATGGCGAGATTCCGAGAACCTCGGCAGTTTCTTCGATGGTGAGGCCGGCGAAGAAACGAAGCTCAACAATGCGGCTCTGCTGCCGGTCGATTTTGCCGAGCGCCTGAAGCGCGTCGTCGACGGCGAGGATGGCAGGCGCGTTGTCGATAGGAACGGCGAAAGCTTCTTCTAGCTGGAGTTTGCCGGCGCCACCGCCGCGTTTGGCTGCTTTCTGACTGCGCGCATGATCGACCAGGATATTACGGATCAAGGTAGCGGCTACCCCGAAAAAGTGTGCGCGTCCTTGCCAGTGGACGCGGGTTTCATCTACGAGCCGAAGGTACGCTTCGTGAACCAACGCGGTGGTTTGAAGGGTGTGACCCGGACGCTCGGAATGGAGATGGCGCGCGGCGATGCGGCGCAGCTCATCATAGACAATCGGCATGAGGCGATCGAGGGCACGCTGATCGCCATTCTGCCAATCCACAAGAAGTCGCGTAATCTCCGGACAGTCACGCGCAGGGCTGCTCGCTTCACAATTTTCGTGGACCAATACCCCTCCCGTTTTCCGCATTCATTAGAGAACGCGAATCCAGCTTGGAACAGTTTCCGCCTTTGTTTTTAAACTGTCAACTGGTGGCGAGTTCGGCCCGGAGTGGAGGCAGATGATAGAAGCTCGGCGAGTTTTCGTAACCGGCGGCACAGGATACATAGGCAGGCGCCTCATTCCGGAATTGCATGCGCACGGATGTGACGTGATTGCGCTGGTAAGAGAGCAGAGCCGGGCCAAGCTGCCCTGGGCTTGCACTCCGGTGATCGGGGATGCGCTGAGCGGAGATTCGTACCAGAAGTTTGCCGAAGGCGCAGATGCGTTCGTGCATCTCGTGGGAGTTTCACATCCGAGTCCAGCAAAGGCGAAGCAGTTTCGAGAAATCGATCTAAAGGGAGGATTAGAGGCGATTCGCGTTGCACACGACCTGGGCATTGAACATTTCGTGTACATGAGCGTCGCGCAACCGGCGCCGGTCATGCAGGATTACCAGGCGGCGCGCGCCGAATGCGAGCAGGCAATTGCGCGCAGCGGACTGGCTGCTACAGTGCTGCGCCCGTGGTACGTTTTGGGGCCGGGGCACAGGTGGCCCTACTGCTTGCTGCCGTTCTACAAGGTTGCGGAGTGGATTCCGCAGACACGCGAAAGCGCGTTCCGGCTGGGCTTGGTGACGATTCGCCAGATGGTGCAGGCGATAGTCCACGCAGTTGATCAACCGAGCGATGGCATACGGGTACTAGGCGTACCGGAGATTCGGATGTTCGGAAACACGGCCACCGATCGAGCAAAAAAATTCGTCAAGCCTTGAACCAATTGCCGGCGGTTTTTCCGCATTCATTGGTGAGCCGCAGATACGGCTTCAAGAACACAAAAACAGGAGACATAAAATGCGATTACAGATAACACACGGATTGCTTGCGGCAGCATGGATTTGCGCAGTGGGCGCCAGTTCAACGCAGGCGTGCAGTATCGGAACGAGAATGATGCATGGACAAAGCAGGGCGATGGCAGTCTTGCCGAAACCATGGATTGATGCCGATCACGAGCGGCCTCACGAGGCGACGGCGGTGGGCCTTTGGGAATCCACATTCACGGGGGAAGATGGATCCACATACGTAGGCTTCGAATCGATTTATGCCGATGGCAATGAGTTACTGATCGACAACAGCGCGCCCGCCACGGACAACGTGTGCTCCGGCGTATGGGAGCAGACGGGTTTCCGAACGTACACGATCAATCACCCTTCCTGGGACTTCGATACATCCGGAAATCTGATCGGCATTGTAGTTATAACGGAGACGATCACTGTAGAAGCGAGAGGCAACAAATACACGGGAAACGGGACAGTCACGGTTTACGACCCCACGCTTACGACGATTGTGTACCAAGTCTCCGGCACGCTAACCGCAACTCGGATTACAGTAAGGTCGAATCCGCTCTAAAGGGAGAAAGACATGAGATTTCTAGTGAAAGTAAGGCCTAAATTGGAACGAACGAACAAATCCATTGCGGAAGGGAGCTTTGACGAAAGAATGCAGCAGATCCTCTCGCACATTAAGCCCGAGGCCGCTTATTTTTTCGAAGAAGACGGGTGCAGGACCGCCACCTTCGTGGTCGAGATTCAGAGGGCTTCGGACATCCCGAATATCGGTGAACCGTTCTTCCATGGTATGGAAGCGGAAGTGCGTTTCCATCCTGTAATGAGCGCTCAAGATCTGCGCGAAAGCAATTTGCAGGAGACCGCGAAGCAATGGAGCCGTTCCTAAAACGCGGCTTCATGAAGACCAGGGGCAATATATCAACCGGCTTATTTCCTCGGCGCCGCACTCTGGGTGAGCGGCGCGCGTGCTCTATACGCTACCGTCGTGCCTCACTCTGAAGGGAAACGGGTCCGGCGAAAAATGGGTGTTGCTACTGGAAATATGCGGCAGAGATATCCTCAAACAATCGCGGATCGAACGCGAAGGGATCAATAGATTCGATGCGGACGAATTCGGGCTCAAAGTTCTCGGCTCGTGGATAAAGAACGACGTTGTACTCCGGCACTATGACGGAAGGAACGATGAACGCAATCGGATCGTCTGGACGCTCGGCCAAGAACTTACCGACACGATCAAACCATTGGCGACTCGTCTTCAGACTTCGCCTGATCACAACGTCTGCGGGATTCATTGTAATCGTCAGGAGAGAGTAGCCCTGAGGTTGTGCGCCCTTAGGCAAGTGAACTAGCAATTCATTAACCGCAAGAGCCTGAGAAGTTGCTGTGTAAACAGCTCGCTGCCCTTCTCTGTTCCAGCGCGACGGAAACTTAGCAGCGCCCAAGCCACTCAAATCTGCGTAAATTGTCCTGCAGATGCGATAGAGGCTGACTGGCTGTGTTAGATCAAATTCGGGAAGCTCTTCTTCGTCCTGGGTCAGAAGAACACTCCGTGCTCGATCCTCCCCAAAACTCCGAGCGCGTAGTCAGGACCCTGCTGTATAAGATCTTGTAAGGGAGTGCGGCCCGCAAAATCTTGGCTCTGAGTTGATAGCCATCGAGCAGCCTCAAGCTCACTCCCAAACACATCCACAGCTCGCGCGGTGAGCTGTTCATATTCGGAATAGCGAGAGGCAATACTCTGCTGTTCCTGAACGGTCAACGATGCCCCTCCGACTTGCAAAGCCTTTAAATAACGCTGTTCCGACATGTCTCTATTATCACGTTTTCTTAGGCGTGCTAGTTATGCAAGGTAAAGGTCCTCGAAGCCGGCGTCGTAAGGAATATCAAGGAACGCCGACTCCACGCGCCTAACCCGCCACGTTATGTTTTCGTGACAGACCGCCGGGCCATTTGTTTGTGCGAGGCTTTCCTTCGGAGCGAGAAGACCCTCCGAGCGCCAGCATTGGACTTCTTCTGCCGGACTGGTGTGCTCATGATTCTGCGAACAGCGTCGACGCGGCCGAGACTGACCCCGAGAATCTCACTCATTTCTTCGGGAGCGGGGACTCGGTTGCCGATGACGTGAATGCTCACGCACTCATTATGAGTCAATCGTTTCGAAGCCAACGTGGCCACTCAATCGAGGGCTTCAGCCTCGATGGAACTAAACTTGCAACTTATTGCCTGTTGAGGCACGCATGACATTTCTCGACGTGATGAATGCGGAACGCGCGGCCCTCTTGGCCGAGTACACGTTCCAGGAAAGCTTCTCAGGATTGAATAT
>JAFASD010000279.1 GCA_019244945.1 Acidobacteriaceae bacterium
TCCTGGTAATCATGAGTTTGGTGAATTTAAAAGCGTTTGCGTGGGATCTGCGCGGGTACACGAAGGCCTCTTCCGAGCGATTCAGCCTGGTTCACAACCATACGCGCCATGGCGGAGTGGCGCTTATTCTGTCCTTTCGGGACCCTCTATCCACTTATTTCCAGAGGTCTCCCTTTAGACCTGAGAATCAAGTGAATGCGCTGCCGCTCTATCACGTAATCGACCCTGAGTTGCTAAGCGCCGGAACCTGGAGGTCAGGCACGTCGTGCCGCGTGCTTCAGGCGTGGACAGCAGGAGGGGATGCGTGGATGTCGAAAAGGTTGGTTGCTCCGCGCCCGCAGCCAGACTGGCAATGGGTTGAAAACGACCGCAACTCGATCCGCTGGACGGGCCTATATGACTTTTTCGCCCGCTTTGATATCGACGAGAACATGGGCGGCTCCGACGGTTTCCTTCGAATGGCCAGAGATGCGAAGAACCAAGCGCTTCTTCAAGCTAGCTGTTCCAGTGGGGCTGCAGCGGTCTTAGCGCCTCCACCAAGCGGCAGGTAAGCGTGCTTAATCGAAAGCCTCGGGTACTCGTCCTCATAGTCGCCTACAACGCCGAGAAGACCATCAGCGGAATCGTGCGCCGGATTCCGGCGGAATTGGAGCACTTCTATGAAGTCGAGATCCTGATCATAGACGACGCTTCGCAGGATTTGACGTTCGCTAAGAGTCATGAAGCAAGCAAGGGAGGGGATTCGGCCTTCCCGGTTCGGGTGATCTTCAATCCACTGAGCCGGGGCTACGGGGGCAATCAAAAACTCGGGTTTCAGTACGCGATTGAAAAGGGCTTTGATCTCGTCGCGCTTCTGCATGGAGACGGGCAGTATGCACCTGAATCTCTCCCCGATTTACTCGATCCCCTTCGAAAGGGTGAAGCGGACGCCCTTCTCGGCTCACGCATGCTCAAGAGCAGAAGCGCGTTACGCGGAAGGATGCCGCTCTATAAGTTTTTGGGCAACAAAATTCTGACGTGGATTCAGAACAAGCTGCTGCACGCGCATCTTAGCGAGTTTCATTCGGGATACCGGATTTACTCCGTTGAAGCTCTGCGCGCGATTCCGTTCGAACGCAACTCAAACGGCTTCCATTTCGACACGGAAATCACGATTCAATTGCTTATTGCCGGGCGGAAGATCGAGGAACTCCCGATTCCTACGTATTACGGAAGTGAGATCCGTCACGTAAAAGGGCTGGCATACGCGGTGAACGTTCTGGGCGCAACCTTGAAGGCGCGACTGCAGGAGATGAGTCTCTTCTACGACCGGCGCTTCGATTGCGCGCCTCCGGAGACCTATTCTCCTTACACGTTGAAACTCAATTACACAAGCCCTCATACGATGACCCGGGACCGCGTTCGGCTAGGACAGCGAGTCTTAGACCTTGGCTGCGCGGGCGGCTACATGGGCTCCGTGTTAAGAGAGACGAAGCATTGCTCCGTGACTGGGGTCGATGTCACGCCGCCTCAGCGGGGAACGGTGGATGAATTCTGGATCCACGATCTGAATTTAGGAGTCCCACGGATTCGCGCGCAGGATTACGACGTTGTGCTGATGCTGGATGTCATTGAGCATCTCAATAAGCCTGAAGCATTTCTCGAGGAGTTAAGGCAGGCGCTGGCTCTCAACACGTCGATAGAAATGATCATCAGCACGGGGAACGTAGGCTGCTTCATCACTCGTATTATGCTGCTGGCCGGACAGTTCAACTACGGAAAGCGGGGAATCCTGGATGCGACACACACGCGTCTATTCACGTTTGGGTCACTGCGCCGCGCGCTGCGGCAAGCCGGCTTCGACATTCTCGAAACCAAGGGTGTTCCGGCGCCGTTTCCGCTGGCAACCGGAGATAACTGGATCGGCCGGACTCTTCTAGCGCTCAACCAATGCCTCATCCCGATCGCGCGAGGCCTCTTTGCTTACCAGATTTTCATGAGAGTGAAACCGCAGCCTTCGGTGCAATCCTTGCTGAGAATCGCCGAGGAGCAATCACGTGCCAAGGCGCGCGTTCTCGAAACGGACGAGTGGACGCTGCACGATGCCAGCGCAAGCGATCGCCCCAGGCTGTGAATGCCGCAAAACAGCCTCATTCCAAAGCTCCGATAAGCGTCTCTCGGCTTCGAGTGGATTGAGGTCACAAAAGCCACTTGCAAAATTTCAGCATTCATATCAGCCGGTTACGTAGGATTTATTGGCTCGTAGCTTCTCCTGCGCCTGTTAGCGTTTGGCCGAGTAGCGTTTACTCTCGCTACACAACAAATCAAATGAATGCACGAAATCAAAACTCTTTGAAAATGCCGCGGCGCGCAGGTGCGATTAGCGGCAAAGTCATACGATACCTGATTTTTCTGGTTGTTTCTGTGGGGGCCCTTGCGCAAACACCTACCGTGACCATTATCGGCACGGATGGACTCTCGCATTCGGTGGTGAGATTGACTTACAATGTCAGCGCTCCGTTCGTGAACGCACGGACGCGCTATATAGCGTCTCCGGGAACTTGCACGGGAGGATCCGGAGGGTCAGTCCAGCAGATGTCGCAGGCCGGATATTTAACTACAGGAATGCGCGTCGTGGTTGGTGGTTTGACGCCCGCGACCCATTATCAGATCTGCCCGGAAGTGACGGCCGACAACACCAACTGGTCATCCGGGGCGGGAGTAACGGTGACCACCCTTCCGCTTCCAGCTATTCATCCTGCTCCTCCGTTTGCGCCGCAAACCTTCTCAACCGCGATGCCCGACGTAAGCGGCTACACCACAGTCAGTGTCGCCTCCGACTGTCACGATTTCACATCGGACCTGGGGACCGCCGAATCCAACCTTTTGACCAATGGCACGGTCATCACCCTCCCAGCTACCGGCTGCACTCAAGGCGGCTACTATGTTCCGAACGCTGCGCCAGATACGATTGCGTTTGCTCCGAGCGCGGTATCGGTAGCAAACAGCACCATCACGCTCCCGAATCATGGATTCAGCGAAGGCCAAGGCATTCAGTTTGGACTAAGTTACGCCGCACTACCGGCGTCTGGGAGCTGTATCGATGGCACTGGATTTGCCGAACAAGGTTTCGTCGTCGGCGAAGAGTTCTACGCGCACGTTATCGATGCGAACACGATTCAGGTTTATTGCAATAACCCGAACGGGATAAACGCTTCGACTGGCGTTCTAATGACCTTTACCAACCAGGGAAGCGCTTCTGGCGGCAACAACGCCCCGCAATTGTACGTACGGCCTTGGAACAATCCGGCCTTGTATTGGGTGATTGTCCGCACCGCTACGCCCGATGCTCAATTTGCCCCGGCGGGCACCAGAGTAAGCCCGGCTTGGGCGCCCAAGCTGGCCCAGTTGACTATGCCGTTAAGTATGATCGGCATGTTTGCCGGTTCCGTGTTAACCGTCGCGAGTAATGATCCGGGTAATGTCGAGTATCCCGTTACCAACATCCGTTTTCTAGGACTCGAATTTACAGTTGCGGACTCGCCGGATTCACATACCTCTTCTGACCCGTCGCCCTGGACCTGGTTGATACGCACCTACCCACAGTGCCAGAACATCATTTTTGACCGTTGCTTCATCCATATCCCACCCCCTTATGCCCGAGTGACTAGTGGTTGGTACTGGGATGGTAGCAACATGGCGGTTATTGATTCCTATATGGACAATCTGACTTATTGGCATCCCAATTACACTGGATTAGCCGCCACTGCGCCAACATCCACGTCAATAAATGTAGCGACCGGAACTTACTGGCTCCAGCCAGGAAACGTGAAAACATTGTCTACTCCAGTGGTCATTAATCTTAGTGGAACCGTGACAGACAATTTGTTCGTTTACATGGATTATTCTGGAGTGATTCAAATTGGTCTTCCTCCAGGTGAAAGCGCGACCTGCTCGGGAGGCACCTGTAACGTATACAACCTTGCCTCTTCGCAATCGATTGGTTCCTGTAACACCACCACGGCAGCATTTCCTCACAATTCCAGCGGTAATTTGGCGGCGGGCCCCATTACTTGTACCATTTTGACCAATGGGCAAATTACCGGCGGGGCACAAACACCGACTCCACTTGCGTCACAATTCGTTACCGAAGGCTCTAATTTCATGATTGGGGGCCTTGGGCCCGGCCCCTATCAGGTTTTGGATACTTACATCGAGGGCGCCGGCCTCACCTGGCACCACGATGAAGGCGGCGGCGATACGCGGTTCCGGAACGATTACACCTACAATCGCGATACGTTTATGGTTCTCATGTCCCACATTCTGGGGGGTGCGAGTTCAGATGGTCTGTACTATGCGATTCGCCACGGGCTGGAGTGGAAGTCTGGCGGGCGCATCGCCATAACCGGTACGATCTTCGACGGTGCAACCGTCGAAAACACTCCTATCGGTGATTTCTTCGAGTTCAACAGCGGCAACGGAGGAGGTACGCATGACGTTCTCCTCCAAAACAACACCTTACGGCATGGTCCGGCCGGATTCTTCGCTCCGGCCGTTATTCCCTCCAGCCGCCCTCAGGGGCCGCCCCCGATAAGGTTCACGGTCAGGAACAACCTGTTCTGGGACATCAGCGGAAACTACCATAGTCCGTGCTGCTTCGGCGTGAGTGGAGGCAAGGGATGGATATTCGCCAACGGAGGCACCGGAGAAGAGGACACAGTCTTCGACCACAATACGGTAATTCAAAATACTGGCACGCTCCCCAGCCTCTGGTACATAACAGACACCTTACATGAAGGCGTTCAATTTACTAATAACTTCCTATATCTTTCAGCGGGAGACTGGGGATTTGAAACCGATCATACGCCCTGCCCCAGCGGCCAGGGTAAAGCGACCGCCGATTGTCTGTTTACGAACGGTTATCGGTTCGACCACAACGTTCTGATGTCCAATACCACCCAGGGAAACGTTCAAGCCGCTTGGCCGTCGCCTTTAAACTACATCCCCGCAGACCCAACTGATTATTTTTCCGCTGGCTTCTTTAACTATGACGGGGCTGCGACCCCGTTTGTAAATGGAAATCCGAAAAACTACAATTTCCGGCTCAACAGCAATTACTGCTCAGGCTGCGGTCATCCGGCCAGCGATGCAACGGATGTGGGGGCAAACATAGACGTGCTCGAGGCCGCACAGGGGAAAGTGACTTTGAACGGAGTGCCGAATGGCTCCATTACGAATAACTCCGCTACGATCACGTTTGTCGCTCCCGACGCCCAAGGCTGCCCTGTGGATTACAGCAGCACCGATGCGACTGTCATTAACAGCTTTACGCGCGTTCCGGACACCGGAGGCAACAGAAGTCGAAATATCGCGCTGACTGGGCTTTCCTCCGGGACTGTCTACTATTACCGCGTCAACTGCGCGGTCGAGCAGCCCGGCGGTCAATTTCGAACAAGATAGGACTGAGAAGCCACCACAGTCTCATTGTTGTCCAGCGGCGAACAGGTGTCCTTGCGCAGCCCGTTCGCTGTTTCCAACGGTGATGTTTTCGCCGCTCTCAACGTGAAGGATACTGCTATATCCGAGGGTGTTCAGGAATTCCACGACAGCCCGCGCATTAGCTCGCTTTTCATTCATGGTCTCCCCGTGCATCTCCAAATAGAGCGCGGGGCGTTTCCTTTCGAGGAGATGACGCGCGCCTTGGAGAACCGGCAGCTCATACCCTTCCACGTCCACTTTGATCAGGTCCGGCTCCGGTAGCTGCGCCTCTGCAAGATCCTGATCCAAGGTTGTGACTTGAATGCTCTCGTACTGCGCTTCCACCTTGCGGCTCTCCATCACGCGAGAAATTCCCGTACGGGTCAAGGTTGCGCCGCCGGCCATGCTGGCGTCCCAAGCCATCCTCGAGGCGCCTGGCTCCGCTCCTACCGCAAGTTTTCTGACGGTAACATTGCCAATCCGATTTAACTCCAGATTCCGAAGCAACTTACCGTAATTTCTAGAATTCGGTTCATAGCAAACAACCTGGCGTGCGCGAGGGGCGAAAAATAGCGTGACCAGTCCTTCAAACGCCCCCACATCAAAAACCACCTTGCCAGAGACATCCAGTGCCGCAAAAAAACGATTTTCGGGTGTTTGGCCGGCATCACTCCCGAAATCAGGAATCCAGGCCAGGCCTCCCTGACGCTTCATGCCTTTAAGCAGGCCGCGGCGAACCGTGTAGGTAAAGCGATCGAAGAAGGTTTGGCTGATCCAACTGATCACGCGGTGTTTGAACGTATAGTGACGGAATGGCTGATCGTCTCTATCTAGCGGCATAGGGTGCGATTGAAGGTCTCGTGCAACAATTGCGTTTGACTTGAGTGTGTCACGGCGTCCTCTTCAAATTACGCTTCGGCACAGAAACACCCTTTGCGTGCGGATGTTGACAATTCGCTGCCGATATCTTATGTACGAGCATGCGCCGCCCCACTGAATGGAAGCTCTGAGGAAATTTCTTTATCGGGTTTATTGGAAAGCGGAATCGGCGATTGTCCCGGGATTGACCAGTTCGCAAGATTGCTACTACAAGAAGCTGCGCCCGCTAACTTCTCAAAAGCTGTGGTTGGATCTCGGATGCGGCCACCAAGTCTTCGCTGAGTGGATGACGAAGGAACAGACGGAAGTCGTCACCAGCTGCAGAGCGGCGTACGGAATCGACCTCGACTGGGCGGGGTTAAAAGCGCATCCTGCCATCA
>JAFASD010000343.1 GCA_019244945.1 Acidobacteriaceae bacterium
CAATAATTGTGAATGGAGATGGCGGCTTGGTGAGCGTGCTCAACTGCCCAGATAATGTTTTTCGGTCCGAACGCAGCGTCGCCACCGAAGAAAACGCCGGGCCGGGTAGATTCCATGGTGCTTTCGTTGACGATCGGTACGTCCCATTTATCGAACTGAATTCCAGCATTGCGCTCGATCCAGGGAAACGCATTTTCCTGTCCAATGGCCAGGATCACGTCGTCAGCCGGAAAGAAGACGGTTTCGAGCGTCTTTGAGCGTTTGGCATCGGCATCCCATTCCAGCCGTTCAAACAGCATTCCCTTGAGCTTCCCGTTTTCAATGACAAAGCTTTTCGGAGCGTGATTGATAACGATTTCGACGCCTTCTTCTTCGGAGTCCTCGAGCTCCCAAGGCGAAGCTTTGAAAAATCCACGGGGGCGCCGGGCCATCACTTTTATATCTTTGCCGCCCAGTCTTCGAGAGGAGCGGCAGCAATCCATCGCGGTGTTTCCGACGCCTATAATCAGGACTGGTTCGCCGATGGAATCGATGTGGCCAAAGGCGATCGACTCGAGCCAGTCAATCCCGATATGAATTCGATCCGTTTCGTAACGTCCGGGAATATCTAGGTTCTTTCCGCGAGGAGCGCCGCTGCCGACGAAAATAGCGTCATAGCCCTGCTGAAGCAAAGCTTGCATACTGTCGATGGGCGAGCTAAAGCGCATGTCCACACCCATGTTGAGAATGAGAACGATCTCTTCCATGAGCACTCGTTCGGGAAGCCGGAACGCAGGAATATTCGTTCGCATCAGGCCACCGGGCTTCTCCAATTTCTCGAAGATAGTGACTTGGTAGCCGAGCGGCAGGAGATCGTTGGCGACAGTAAGCGAAGCTGGACCGGCGCCCACACAGGCAATGCGTTTGCCGTTCTTCTTGTCCGGGATCTTGGGTAGTAAGTGCTCGATCTCACCGCGGAGGTCTGCCGCAACGCGCTTTAGCCGGCAGATGGCGACCGGCTTTCCATCTAACCGGCCCCGGCGGCAAGCAGGCTCGCATGGCCGGTCGCACGTGCGCCCGAGAATCGCGGGAAACACGTTCGATTCCCGGTTGAGCATGTAAGCGTCGGTGTATCGGCCTTGCGCAATGAGCCGAATGTACTCGGGAACATTGGTATGCGCGGGGCAAGCCCACTGGCAATCAACTACTTTGTGAAAGTAGTTTGGATTCTGAACGTCTGTTGGTTTCACTTGCGCGTATGACCAGCTACTTGGTGGCCATGCTCATTTGGTTCGAGTTCTTAATTATACACTGATTGTGAAGTAGCGCGCTGTCGCAGTCTTTCGCCGGAATGAATGATCATTTCGTAACGGAGCTTCTTTGGGAGTAATCGTTGGGAGTCCTCGTGAGACGTTCCCGGGCGAGCGTCGCGTCGCAATTACTCCCCGGCAGTGTGAGCTGCTAACCAAATCTCGAGTTCAAGTGGTTATCGAGCATTCGGCCGGCACCGAGGCTGGATTTCCGGATGAGCAATATGTTGCTCGCGGCGCGCGCGTGGTCAGCCGGACGGAACTGTTTCAGCAAGCGGAGATCATTGCGCAAGTGCGTTGCCTCGGGGCGAATCCTGAGGCGGGCAGAGCAGATCTAGCCGACCTGCGCTCGGGCCAGGTGTTGCTGGGGTTTGGCGAACCTTTAACCGCTCTCAAGGAGTGCTCAGATTTGGCAGAAGGCGGAGTGTCGTTCTTTGCGATGGAGCTTGTGCCTCGAATCACGCGCGCGCAAAGCATGGATGCGCTCTCGTCCATGGCCACGATCTCTGGATACCGCGCGGTGCTGCTGGCCGCGAGCTATCTTCCGAAGATGTTCCCGATGCTGATGACCGCGGCGGGTACA
This sequence comes from Acidobacteriaceae bacterium, assembly GCA_019244945.1. GTDB lineage: Bacteria > Acidobacteriota > Terriglobia > Bryobacterales > Bryobacteraceae > Bog-105. The sequence goes on from JAFASD010000343.1 coordinate 1,873, forward strand.
GTCACTCCCGCAAAGGTTTTCATACTGGGGGCAGGGGTTGCTGGCCTTCAGGCGATTGCGACCGCGCGGCGCTTGGGAGCGGTCGTTTCGGCCTATGACGTTCGCCCGGTTGTAAAGGAACAGGTAGAGAGCGTCGGCGCGAAATTCGTGACTCTAGACGTGGATTCGAGATCGGCCGAAGGCGCGGGCGGTTACGCGAAAGCGATGGACGAAGCTTTCTATCGCCGGCAGCGGGAGCTCATGGCGGAGGTATTGCGCGAGCAGGACGTCGTGATCACTACGGCGATGGTGCCCGGGAAAAAAGCACCCGTTCTGATTACGGCTGAGATGACAGCCAAGATGTGCTCCGGTTCCGTGATCATCGACATCGCTGCCGAGCGTGGCGGAAATTGCGAGCTCACCCGGCCTGGGGAAACGATTGTCAATAACGGGATCACGGTCGCTGGGCCCCTGAATCTCCCCTCGCTCGTGCCCTATCATGCGAGCCAAATGTTCGCTACGAACATCGCCTCATTTCTCAAAGTATTGGTTCGGGATGGCGCGTTGAACGTGAATTTGGAGGACGAGATCATCCGCGAGACTCTGGTAACGCACGGCAATAGAGTTGTTCATCCTCGCATTCTGCAACTTCTGGAGCAGGAGATCCGGGTATGACTTCGTACGAAATTGCCATATGGGTGTTCATGCTCGCGGCGTTTCTCGGCTTCGAGCTGATTCGGCGGGTCTCGCCGCTACTCCATACACCACTCATGTCGTTGACGAATGCGATCTCAGCGATTGCCGTTGTGGGAGCGATTCTAATCACCGGTGAAAAGGAGGCATCGACACTGAGTCGCACGCTCGGCTTCATCGCTGTCGTGGCCTCCGTAACGAACGTCGTGAGCGGCTATCTGATCACGGACCGGATGCTCAGGATGTTCAAGAAAAGGAGCCCGGAGAAGAAGTGACCGAAAGCCTCTATCCCGCGCTTTACATCCTGGCGGCGGCCGGATTCATTCTCGCGATCAAATGGATGAATTCACCCGTGACGGCTCGGCGGGGAGTTATCGCGGGCGAGATCGGTATGTTACTCGCGGTGATCGGGACGCTTCTGCGCCACGAGGTTATCAACTACGAGTGGATTCTGATTGCATTCTTCATCGGCTCAGCGCTCGGCGTGCCCCTCGCGTACCTAATGCCAATGACGGCAGTTCCGCAACGGACGGCCTTTTCTCACGCTTGCGGCGCGCTTGCGTCCGCATTAATCGGGACAGCCGAGTATTACCGCCACATGCCGCATGGATTCGCGATGGGCGCGCTGGTATTGGAAACGCTGCTCGGTTTTCTTACGTTCACCGCCAGTCTCATGGCCTTCGGAAAATTGCAGGAGATTCTTCCCACGCGCCCGATGACCTACAAAGGCCAGAACTACGTCAATCTCGGACTGTTCGGCTTCGCCGTAGCGGTGGGAATCACGCTTATCCTGTCTCCCGAACGAACCTGGCTATTTCCCATCTTCACGGTGCTTTCACTCGTCTTCGGCGTCCTTCTCATCGTTCCCATCGGCGGGGCCGATATGCCGACGGTGATCGCGCTTCTGAACTCATACGCGGGTTTATCGGCGAGCGCCATGGGCTTTGTCCTCAATAACAAGCTGCTGATTGTTGCCGGAGCTCTGGATGGCTCCTCGGGCTTCATCCTTTCCGTGATCATGTGCCGCGCCATGAATCGCTCTTTCAGTAATGTGCTTTTTGGGGCGTTCGGCGCAATTCAGTCCAACGCGACACAGGCGGTTCAGCGCCCGGTGCGTTCCGCATCGCCCGAAGAAGCGGCGGAAATTCTGGATGCCGCTCGCAGCATCATTATTATTCCCGGGTACGGCATGGCCGTAGCTCAAGCTCAACATAAATTGCGAGAAATGTTCGATGTGCTCTGCCGCCGCGGCGTAGACGTGCGTTTCGCCATCCATCCAGTCGCCGGCCGGATGCCGGGGCACATGAACGTTTTGCTGGCGGAGGCGGACGTGCCCTACGATCGCTTGGCCGAAATGGACGAGATCAATTCGGAGTTTCCGAGAGCCGATGTGGCCTTAGTGATCGGCGCGAACGACGTGGTGAACCCCGCCGCCAAAACAGATAAGAACAGTCCCATAGCCGGCATGCCGATCCTGAATGCGTACGAAGCCCGGACGATTATGGTCATCAAACGAAGCATGAGCCCCGGTTTTGCCGGGATTGATAACGAACTCTACTATATGGACAAAACGCTGATGCTTTTTGGGGATGCAAAAGCCTTTGTCGCGAGCCTGGTCAAAGAACTGAACGCCAATGCCGGTGGGCGATAGCAATCTCGATCCGGGCGGAATGAAAGATCTTTCATGAGCTGGTGGACCGCGCTACACTCAATCGTACGTCGAAAGAAGCCCGTATGAGCGCAGCCAGTCCCGCAACCAGTCCGTTTTTTCGCGAAGCGACCGAATTTTGGGACGAACTGGTCGACGAATGCTCGCACGAGACGGAATCCATCAACGCTTGTGTTTCGCAGCATGGCTTACCGACTGAGGGCCTGGTGAAGTGGACTCCAGGCGCCGAAATACACATGTCGAGATCCAGCTATCCCTCGACGACCGTGCAGGCCCGCTTCGAATTCTTTTCGTGGGGACCGATGATCAGTGGAACCGTAACGGGCCAGCAGGACGACGACTTGAATTTCGCTCCGGAATGGTTCGACATTCTGGTCGCAAAAGATCTGGACGGAGCGACGGTTGGGATCCTGGGAGAAGGTCGCAGCTTTACTGCGCGGGAGCTTGCGACCTATCTAACCCAGCATTTCCGGCGCTGTTTTCCCGGCATCTCGCTTCCTTACCGGACTTCTAACGTCTGAAACGCGAACAAATGGGCTTCTGCCCTCGTCTGGTATTGCAGGACGATCCGAGGAGGTTTGAACGATGTTTTGTGATCGCTGCGGCGCGCAATTGGCCCCTGGCCAGAATTTCTGCCCAAATTGCGGCAAATCGATGTCAACCGTGCCGCTTATGCCGCAAAAGAGCCGGCTCGCCGGCCACATGCGGCTTTTGGCTATCCTGTGGCTCGCGCTTTCCGCCTTCCGGCTGCTTCCAGGCATATTTTTGATTGTGTTTTTCGGTCACGCCAGGGACTTCCTGCCACCCGACGTTCCCGGGTTCGTGCCTTCGATGTTGCAAGGCATCGGCATGATGTTGCTCATCGGCGCCGGTATCGGGATTGCCATCGCCTGGGGACTGCTGGAGCGGCAACCTTGGGCGCGTATGCTGGCGATTATCTTCGGCTGTTTCAGCCTTTTGGATATGCCATTCGGCACGGCACTCGGGGTGTATACGCTTTGGGTCCTGCTGCCTGCCAAATCGGAAGAAGAATACCGCCAGATGGCGAAGGCCGCGTAAAGCTCGCTATTAGGCCTCTTCGCCTAGCCCAGCGTTGCGTAGTAGACGGCGAAGGGCGCCTTCGCCTGCGGCTCCATGCTGCGTTGCGGCTACGTTTCCATCGCGATCGATCAGGACATACAGAGGATAGGTTCGGGCTTCACAGATAGCGGCTAAAGTCGTGTCTTCGGCCAATACGATTTTGCAAGTGCGAGGCGAAGCTTCGAGGTATTTTTTCACTCTGCGGCGCGGCTCGCCCATGTCGACCGCCAGAACCACCAATCCGTCTTTCTCGAATTCCTTTGTAAGACTTTCGAGAGCGGGTTCATCCTTTTTGCAGTACTGGCACCAGGTTGCCCAGAACTCGATCAGTACTACCTTTCCCTTCAGGGATTCGTTAGTGTACCGCTCACCGTCTATCGTCTTTACCGCGAAGTGCGGGGCTGGCTCGCCGCGCTCGATGGCGAGGAGGCGTCCTGCCAAGATCCAGCCCAGACAAGAGCGGAAGGCGGCCCGCCGGGAAACAGATACAGATTTGATGGTTTGGGCCAGAGACTCTGCAAGCATCGGACACTGCTCCTTGGTGATGGCGCTCTGTTAACTAATAAATATTAGTGGAGATCGCCAGTGAAGGCAAGGTTTATTTTTGGCGACTAGAGCTCTGCTTCGACCTCGATTTCAATAAGCATCTCGGGATCGATGAGCGCGCGAACTTCGACCATGGTCGCGCAAGGCCGAACCGCTCCGAAGAATTCGCGATGGGCACGGCCGTATTCTTCCCACCGTTTGATGTCCGTCACGAACATGCGCGTACGGACTACATTTTCGAGAGTGGCGCCAGCTTGTTTCAGTGCCCGTTCGATGTTTCGGATAGCCTGGACGGTTTGAGCATAGCCGTCATTTACGCCGACGATTTGTCCGCTCTCGTTGATCGCCGTGGTGCCCGTGAGATAGATGCGGTTTCCGACTCGGACGGCGCGGCTGTAACCGACGATGTCTTCCCACTTGGCTCCGGACGAAATGTTTTGACGATCTTGAGGCATGTTAGCTGGATCTAGGCGGCTTGCAAAAGTATTGTAAACTTTGATCCGCGCCCGAGCTGGCTTTCGGCTGACACACTGCCGCCCATTCCTTCGACCACTTCTTTTACGATTGCAAGGCCGAGCCCCGTTCCGCCGGTTCCGCGCGATCTAGCCCTGTCAACACGATAAAAACGGTCGAAGATACGCTTCAGGTCTTCGCTTGGGATCCCTATGCCCGTATCACTGATCGAGACTTGCACGCGATCTTCATTCGCATAACCGCATTCGATGGTCACCTCTCCATCCGGCCGGTTGAACTTAACCGCATTATCCAGCAGATTGACAATTGCTTGTTCCAGGCGGAAGCGATATCCGGTCGCGCTGCATTCCGTACAGTTCACTCGCTTGAGATGAACTCCACGAGTTGCGGCCGCCTCTTGCACCGTGTGCGTTGCCGAGTCGATCACCTCCAGCACTGGAACCCGCTCAGGAGGCCAGGGCAGGGAGGGATTGGAATCGAGTTCCGAAATCACCAGTAAATCTGAAGCGATGTTGTTCAATCGGATCGCGTGAGAGGCGATGATTTCGACAAATTTCCGGTTGTTGGCCTGGTCCTCGAGGGCGCCATCGAGCAATGTTTCTGCATAGCCGCGAATTGCGGCGAGCGGCGTTCTTAGCTCGTGGGAGACATCGGCTACAAAGTCTTTCCGGACCTCCTCCTGACGGTGAATGTCAGTAACATCGTGGAGAACGATGACCGCCCCGCGCCGGGGGTTTTCGCCGAGGGGCAGGGCACGAGCTTCAAACCACCGTCCGGCGGCGCTAGGTAATTGGAAGCGATCTTTTTCGGCATTGCCAGTCTGCAGCACCCGTTCGAGAACTTCGCGGAGCAACGGTTCGCGGACCAACTCGTATAGAGGACGGCCTTGCATAACCGGGGTTCGCGAATCGAAAGCACGCGCGAACGCATCGTTGCAGAAGATAACCTTCAGGCTGGTGTCGACCGCAAGGACACCTTCGGCCATACAAGCGAGAATGGTTTCGCGGCGGGAAGACTCGAGACCCGCCCGCTCGACGACCTGTCGAATGCGCCCTGACATGGCCTGCATGGCGCGAGAAAGACTCCGCAGCTCAGCAAGCCCATCGTCGGGCAGATCGGTTTGAATAGCGGGAAGAGCGGAGGCAAAATCCTCGAGCCGGCGGGCGGATCTAGACCACTTTCGCTCCAGAGAATAGGTAAACGCGAGGGCTGCGGCACATACGAAGCCGAGCAGCACGCAAAGTTTCACGATCGCGTTCGTGGTTGCGCCGGGATTGAAATTCGGCCAGAGCCATAGCATGGCTAAAGGCGCTGAGAGCATCAGGAGACACCATGCGCCTATGAACTTCGCCATAGCGATGTGACTGCTCAACCTTCGGGGCGCTTCAGGAACCAGGCTTGGGCGTCGAGAATTTTTTTGCCAGTCGGCCTCTTCGGCCTCTTATAAGTGCCATCGGGCTGCATAATGCGGGCTCCGGTGTCGTCTTCGAGGTATTTCGCGAGAATTCTGTCACGAAGACGGCGCACGAGCCGCCCATCTTCGATGGGGAAAAGAACCTCGACACGCCGGTTCAAATTGCGAGGCATCAGATCGGCGCTTCCGACATATACCAATTCCTCGCCGCCATTATGGAAATAGAAAATCCGGCTATGTTCGAGAAAGCGGCCGAGAATGCTTCGAACACGGATGGTTTCACTCACTCCCGGAACTCCCGGGCGCAGCGAGCAGACGCCACGCACAATCAGATCGATCTCCACGCCTGCTTGAGACGCTTCATACAGAAGCCGGATCATTCCCGCATCCTCGAGGGCGTTCATTTTGAAAATCAGGTAGCCGTCACCGTGCTCCCGGTGGCGTTCTATTTCCGCACGAATCAGGCGTTCCAGGCCAGTCCGGATGCTATGAGGCGCGACCAGAAGCTTGCGATAAGATTTTTTGGCGGAATACCCCGTCAAGTGGTTAAAGAGATCGTTAACGTCCGCACCGATTTCCTCATTTGTGGTAAATAACCCGAGGTCTGTATAAATTCGGGCAGTCGTCGGATTGTAATTGCCCGTCCCCAAATGTAAATAGCGCCGGATGGCCTCTCCTTCACGGCGAACGACCATGGCCATCTTCGCGTGCACTTTCACTCCCGGCAACCCGTAAACGACATGCACGCCTTCCCGCTCCAGTTTTTGAGCCCACTCGATGTTGCTTTCTTCATCGAAGCGAGCCTTCAGCTCGACGAGCACGGCAACCTGTTTGCCGTTTTGGCTGGCATCGAGCAAGGCCTCGACCAAGGGCGAATTCCGGCCGACCCGATATAGGGTCATCTTGATCGCGAGCACGTCGGGGTCTTCCGACGCGGCGCGAAGAAAATCGACCACGGGTTGAAAAGATTCGAACGGATGGTGCAGAAGTATATCGGATTCCTGAATGGCGGCGAATATCTCTTTGCCGGATGCCGCGGCAAAGGCTTTGGGGGTCGACGAAATGAACGGCTTGTCTTTTAATGCGGGGCGATCAAGGGCGAGGAGCGCGCGAGTACGGCTGAGATCGAGGGGGCCGTCTATGCGGTACACGTCGTTTTGGTCGAGCTCCAGATTGCTGGTCAGTAAATCTATCATCTTGCGCGGCATGCGCGTATTGACCTGCAAACGGACAGCGTCGCGGAATCTGCGCCGCCACACCGCCTCCTGTATGCTTTCGAGCAAGTCGTCCGCTTCGAGCTCTTGAATAGCGAGCTCAGCGTCGCGGGTGAGGTGGAACAAATCGGCCAGCAGGATCTCCATTTCCGGAAAGAGGAGCCAGAGATTAGCAATAATTACTTGTTCAATCCAGACGAAGGCCAGCTCACCGGCGCGTGAGGGTACGGGAACCAACTGTGGGAGCGAATCGGGAACCTTGATTCGGGCGAATCGCTCCTGACCATCGCCATTGCTGACGATTGCTGCGACGTTCAGACTGAGGTTGGATATGTGGGGGAAAGGGCGGCCTTGATCCACAGCGAGCGGGGTCAAAACCGGATAGACGATCCGGCGGAAGTAGTCGTCGATAGCGGTCTTTTGCTGCGCATTGAGGTCGTCTAGACCAAGGATGTAAATGCCCGCGTCTTCGAGTCCGGGCATCAACTCTTCGCGCCAGAGTTTATATGTATCGTCTACGATGCTGTTGACTTGGTGACGAATGAGCTCGAGTTGCTCGCTCGGGGACCGGCCGTCCATGCTGATCTCGGTGGTTCGCGTTTCGATCTGCTGCCAAAGGCCGGCGACACGAACCATGAAGAATTCGTCAATGTTGGAACCGAGAATGGAGACGAACTTCACGCGTTCGAGGAGAGGAGTCGTGCGATCTTCAGCCTCCTCGAGGACGCGGCGCTGGAATGCAAGAAGGCTCAGGTGAGGATTCAAGTAGAGATCAGGAGAATCCAAACGCGGGGCGGGAAGAGCAGTTCGGAGGGCGGGGCCTGAACGTCTCCTAGCGGAACGTATAGTCGGCATGTGGAAGGTTTGCTGGCGGAAGCGCCTCCCTACTACTGTAAAACTCCCAGTTCCGGCGGGATATGGAATTTGTGATTCAAGAGACTACATTTCAGGGGAAAGATGTTCTTTCGCGTGCGGGAAAGCCAGCGCCGCAGATGGACGCAGATGAACGTGGATAGAAAACGTGGCTTAGGACCTCTCGTTTGGCGTATGATGTGCAAAGCTACTTTGTTGCTGCAATTGCACCCGACCGTAAATGGCGGCCGACAAAGTATGGAATCGTACAGAAATCTGCATCGGAGATCCCCCTATGCCTTTTGAAGTCGGGAAGCATGTCGGTGACTACGAAGTACTTGCCCTCCTCGGAAAAGGTGGTATGGGCCGGGTTTACCAGGT
>JAFASD010000471.1 GCA_019244945.1 Acidobacteriaceae bacterium
AAGCGCGGGTAAGACTCCCCGGATCGTAATTGAGAATTTTCGCGGCGATGCCAAAATCGTCGGCACTGAAACAACAGACCTCGTGGTCAATGGACATAAAACCGTTAGGGCCTTTGAAGCTCGGGAGGCGGACAGCGCTAATGTTCAGAGTCCGGTGAATGTAGCGGTCGAGGGAAACACGGTTACGATCCGCTGCAATCAGGACAAGGTTTCCGGGCGGACGCCGGTTACTACGGATCTGGATCTCTCGGTACCGAAAGGCGCAAGCATTGAGGCTACGGGAACGGTCGGCGATTTTGACATTTCTTCTCTGACCGGCGCAATTGATATCAGCAGCGACAACGCTGGCGTGCGGTTGCAGGATATCGGTGGGAATGTGAAGATCGATACCCGGCGTAGCGATCTCGTGCGATGCACAAACGTGAACGGGACTGTGGACTTGCGCGGGCATGGCACTGATGTCGAAGTGGCAAAGGTGGCCGGTCAGGTAACCATCAGCGGCGATTACACCGGCACTGTCTCGCTGCGCGAGTTGGCGAAACCGGCTCGCGTGGAGAACATGCGCACGCAGCTCGATATCCAGCAAGTTCCAGGCGAGATTAGGATGGATCGGGGTAGCCTGACCCTTCAAAACGTAATTGGACCGATGAAGCTGACCACGCGAGCGACTGATGTCAGCATTGATGGACTCAGCAATGACGTGGAAATGACCGTGGACAAGGGCGACATCGACTTGCGGCCGAGCCGATTGCCTCTCGGTAAGATCCTGGTGCACACGAGGTCTGGAAATATTGAGCTGGCTCTTCCGCAGAGCGCCACTTTCGCGCTCAGTGCAAGCACCGATCATGGGGAGATTGATAACGAATTTGGGGAGGCTCTCAAGCAGCGCACGGACGGGCGGGGAGCAAAGCTAGAAGGCGCGGTCGGTAACGGTCCCGAAGTCAACTTGGTTACCGACCGCGGCAGTATCACGGTTCGAAAATCCAGCAGTGAGACCGGCCCGGGCAAAGTCGCGGTTATCGCCCGGAGGCCGGTCGTGGCTACGGCCGTTTTTTGAACGGCCCCGGTCTGCTTAATGCTTTGCTTTATAGATCGCGCGGCTTAAATGATTCTGCTGCCGGTTGACTTGCTTGCGTTCCGCGTTGGTGAGGTGCCCGTTGTCGTATTTGCGATCAGCGTTCACTTCGTGATTTAGCGCTGCTTCGCGGTTCTCCAGATTCGCAGTTTGTCCGGCATTCAGGCGTCCCGACTTGATTCCTTGCGCGATGCGGTCCTGCTGATTTTCCTGCCGGCGCCCTACCTCGCTGTTGCCGAAGTGATCTGACGCTGCGTTGTGCTTATCAGTGTAGATCTGTTTGCTGAGGCCGTTTTGCTGCCGATTGATCTGCTGTTTTTCAGCCTGCGTCAGTTTGCCTCCATCGGCTTTGCGATCGGCGCGAATTTCGCCATTCAGCGCCCTCTCCTTGTTCTCCAGATTCGCTGTCTCGCCGGCGGTTAATTGACCAGATTGCACTCCCTGGGCAATCCTATCCTGCTGATTCTCCTTGCGCTGGTTCACCTGCCCGAAACTTGTTATCGCAAAAACCCCAATAAACGTTGCTGTGAGCGTTAGTCTTTTCATCATTCCCCTTTCCCTTTCTCTGGCTCTCGCCAGTCACATCTCGAAACGGGCTAGGCGCGTTTTGGTTGACGCGGGTCGGGGTTAACTTTTGTTCAGAGCCAAGCGAATTAATCTAGACAATTGGAGCTTTCCACACCGCTTCAATATGTGAAAGGGATTGGCCCCGCGCGGGCCTCGATGCTTGCAGCCAAAGATTTGGAGAGCATCGCCGATCTGCTCTATTACGCGCCCTTCCGTTATGAAGATCGCCGGAACGTAAAAGCTATTTCGCAACTTGCTCCGGGAGAAAAGGCGGCTGTGCTGGCGCAGATCAGTTCAGCGAGAATTTCCAGATTCCGGCGGTCCTCCGGCCTGTTCGAAGCCACGTTGCGCGATGGGAGCGGCGCGAATCTTCATGCGCGTTGGTTTCATGGCGAACGTTACGCCGACAGCTTGCTTCCAGGAACGCGTGTCGCGTTATTTGGGAAGGTCGAATTAGACCACAGCCACGGAGACCGGCTCATGGTTCAGCCGGAAATTGAAATCTTTTCCGCAGATGACGAAGAGGAAGAGAGCCTTCATACCGGGCGTATCGTTGCCGTTTATGAGGCGGCCGGGAAAATCTCGACACGCGTATTCCGCGTTCTGATTAGCCGCGTTCTGAAGCAGACGCCGATGCCCGAGGATTGCCTGCCGAAGAGCGTACTCGGGCGCTTGGATCTGCCGGACCTTGCCTCTGCCATTCACGATCTGCACATTCCTTCGGCTGACGCCGATCTACACCTGCTGAATGAGTTTCGAACCCGCGCGCAATTCCGGTTGATCTTTGAGGAGTTCTTCTGGCTGGAATGCGGCCTTACGCTCAAGAAAGCGAAAGCCCGGGTGGCGACCGGGATCCCGTTTGCGGTCACAGAACAGGCGCGAGAACAGATTAAGAAAATGCTGCCCTTCAAGCCCACGGCGGCGCAAAGGAGGGTGATGCAGGAGATAGCCGATGACATGAAGAAGCCCCATCCTATGAACCGCCTTTTACAAGGAGATGTGGGCAGCGGAAAAACCATCGTGGCTGCACAGGCTGCAGTCATTGCAATCGAGAACAAACGCCAGGTAGCCGTGCTCGCGCCGACAGAAATTCTGACTTCTCAGCACCATTCCAACTTCAAACGATGGCTCTCGCCGCTTGGCTACGTGGTCGCCGCGCTCACTGGCGCCGCAGGCGCACGCGAGAAAAAGCAGATCAAAAAACTGATCGCAAACGGATTGGTACACGTGGTTGTCGGAACACACGCGCTCCTGCAGGAAGACGTTGTCTTCTCAAATCTTGGGCTAGCGATTGTGGACGAGCAGCATCGTTTCGGGGTCCGCCAGAGGCTGGAGCTTTTTCGCAAAGGCGAGCAGCCGGATGTATTGGTGATGACAGCCACGCCGATTCCGCGAACGCTCGCGCTGACGGCTTATGGCGACCTCGACGCTTCTATCATTGACGAATTGCCGCCTGGGCGCAAACCCATTGTGACGAAGCACGTGCAGGAATCGGCCGTCGAGGGTGTGTATCGCTTCATTGCGCAACAGATAAGAGCAGGGCGACAGGCCTATGTGGTTTATCCGGTTGTGGAAGAGAGTGAAACGGCTGCGCTCAAAGCCGCGGAAAGCATGTACGAGCACCTATCCAACGAGGTATTTCCTGAGCTTCGCGTCGGTTTGCTGCACGGCCGGATGAGCGCGGATGAAAAAGAGAGACTGATGCGCGGCTTTCAGTCTGGCGAGATTCAGATTCTGGTTTCGACGACGGTCATCGAAGTGGGAGTGGATGTGGCGAATGCCTCCGTGATGGTGATTGAGCAGGCCGAGCGTTTCGGACTGGCACAAATTCATCAGTTGCGTGGGCGAGTCGGTCGCGGACCTCATCAGAGTTATTGCATTCTGGTCACCGGAAAGCTGAATGATGTCGCCCGCGAGCGAATTAGGACACTCGTGGAATCGAATGACGGATTCTACATCGCCGAGATGGACATGAGGCTTCGAGGACCGGGTGAATTTTTTGGGACGAAACAATCGGGCATACCGGGCCTGCGGTTGGCCGATCTGCTCAGGGACGCGGAGATATTGGAGACCGCAAGAACGGAGGCCCAAACTCTGATTCAAGGGCACGATACCGAAGAGCTCCGCGCCGTCGTTCGGTACATCCAGGAGCACTGGCAACGAAAGTATGGTTTCGTCCAAGTCGGGTGACGGATGAGAGTGATCGCGGGACGATTCCGGAGCCGCAAGCTCAAGAGCGTTCCGGGTGTCTCGGTTCGGCCAACGCCCGATCGGCTTCGCGAAGCGCTGTTCAATGTGATCGCTCCGCGTATTGCGGGTACGGTGTTTCTGGACGCTTACGCCGGGAGCGGCGCGGTGGGGATTGAAGCGCTCAGCCGGGGTGCGAGACACGTCATTTTGGTTGAAAGCAATCCCAATGCGCTTGCGATCATTCGCGACAATCTCGAGTCTCTTGGGATCACGGATGAGGCGACGCTCATTCCAGGAAGTGCTCTCTCTGCGCTTCAAAACTATGGTGCTGATATCGCCTTTCTCGACCCACCTTACGAACAAACCAACGAATATGCAGCCGCATTGCTCGCGCTCTCTCGAACACAGTGCCGTCTGGCAATTGCGCAGCATGCCTCTCGGGCTCCGCTCGAAGAGCATTACGCAACTCTGAGGAGAACGCGAATTCTCAGACAAGGCGACAATTCGCTCAGCTTCTACCAGCCCGACTCAGCGGGCGAGTAGTAGCTGGATATCCATCACATTGGTGCCGGTGGGCCCTGTCCGGATCAGGTCACCGAGGGTATCAAAGAATGGATAAGAATCGTTGTTTCGAAGATGCTCGACTGGATCAAGGCCTGCTTGCCTGGCGCGCGCGATGGTTTCTCCGGTAGCGATCGCGCCTGCGGCATCGGTCGGGCCGTCGCTGCCATCCGTCCCCGCGCTGAGCACCAGGACATTTGCAAGAGTACTAATACCCAAGGCAGCCGCCAACGCAAATTCCTGATTGCGTCCGCCTTTGCCGTTACCTTTGACGGTTACTGTTGATTCGCCGCCGGAAAGGATGCACGCAGGCGGTCGAATGGGCCTACTCGATGCGACTACTTCGCGGAGTATGGCCGCGTGTACTGCCGCGATTTCCCGCGCCTCGCCTTCGATTGTGCTCGAAAGAATCAGGGTTCGGAATCCGAGGGAGCGCGCTTTTCTTGCAGCCGCTTCCAATGCCAGGCGATTGCTGCCGATTACCACATTGTGCACGTTGTCGAATAGCGGATCGCGCCTCTTAGGTGTCTCGCTGATCTCGCCGCGAGCGCCTCTTTTGAGGTGCTCTCGCACTGCTTCGGGTACACGATTCATCAGCTCGAACTTTTCCAGGACGGCCAGAGCATCCGCGAAAGTGGAATCATCCGGGGCGGTTGGTCCGGAGCCGATCACATCCGGAGCATCGCCAATCACATCGGATAACAGCAGCCCAACCACCGTCGCTGGATAAGCAAGCGCAGCTAAACGCCCGCCCTTCAGGGCAGATATATGTTTTCGCACGGCGTTGAGTTGGGAGATTGTCGCGCCAGCCCGCAAGAGGATCTCTGTGGTGTTTTGTTTCTCTTCGAGGGTGATTGAGCCGGCCGGAGCAGGGAGGAGAGCCGATGCTCCTCCTGAAATCGCGACGAGCAGAAGATCCCGCGCGTTCAATTGTTTCAGCAGCTCTCGAACCGCCTCGGAGGCGGCGAGCCCAGCGGCGTCAGGGATGGGATGGCCCGCTTCCATCACCTGAACGCGGCGTAATCGCGAACTCGCATGTCCGTGCTTTGTGACGGCGATTCCGGCTGTGAGCTTGGCGCCCATGATCTTCTCGACTGCTGAGGCCATCTCGACCGCAGCTTTGCCCAGTGCGATCAGGAAAACGCGATCAAAGTCACGCATCGCAAGCCGCAACTTTCCGACCCGCAGATGACTGGAGTTGATGGTGAGATGCTTACGAACCGCATTGGCTGCGCCCACCGCCTGGAGCGCCGCTTCGAAGATAGCCATCGCCTGCGGGCGCAGTCTGCTCGAAGTCGACCTCATCAAAAGATCGGTAGGCGCAAAATTTTATCGACGATTGCGGAAACGTTGTCCGTATCGACATCAATGCGGAAATCGGCCCGGCCATAGAGCGGTCGGCGGTCGTCGTAGAGTTGGGCTAAACTGCTCCGATCCGCAGCTAACGGGCGCGTATCATCATCGCCGAGCCGTTTCCTGACGGTTTCGAGCGTACAATCAAGCCAAATCGTAACGCCGTTATTCTCAATCAGCTCCCAATTTCTTGGCTGGACGAATGCGCCACCGCCGAGGGCGACAACACAAGGGTTGCCAGCCTCGATGCGCAGCACCCGCCGGGCGATCAGTTCAGTTTCGAGTTGCCGGAATGCCGCTTCGCCGCGCTCCTGGAATATCTGCCAAATGGTGTTCCCTTCCCGGGCTTCGATGTCCCGATCGATATCGACAAAGGGCCAGCCCAGTTGTTCGGCCAAGGCCTGGCCGACACTCGTCTTTCCACAGCACATGAATCCAACAAGGTAAAGGCCTGGAGTGCGCTTTAGCTTAAGGAGCATTGGCGACGAACGTCCAGGAATCAATATATCGCTCGGGATCAGCCGATAATAAGGATATGGGCACGCAGCTCCTTCCGTTGTTTCCCCTTTCAGTGGTGCTGCTCCCGGCCACGCCGTTACCGCTCCACATCTTCGAGGACCGGTACAAGGAGATGATGGGCGACATCATTCCGGCGCGAAGCGAATTCGGAGTTGTACTTGCGAAGGACGATGGGATCGTGAATGTGGGATGTACGGCGACTGTTGACCGCGTCGTGCAGCGATATCCGGATGGGCAACTGGACCTAGTTGCGATAGGCCAGCGCCGGTTTCAGGTTTTGTCGCTGGATGAAGAGAAATCCTACTTGCGCGCCAGCGTCGAGTATTTCAACGACGAAGAGGCGGGCGAAGTGCCGGTCGATCTGCGGAAGAAAGCGATCGCCGGTTATCAGCGTTTGCGCGACATCGAAAAACCGAGCGTTATCATTGAGCCCCGTTTGGAAGGGCCGCAATTGAGCTTTCAGCTCGCGCAGTTCATAGCGGATCTCGACAAGCGGCAGACCGTCCTCTCGTTGCGTTCCGAGGTGGAACGATTGGAATTTCTAGTCAACATTCTGCCCGATTACATCGTCCAGCGGGAACGCATCACGCTGGCGAAAAGGGTCGCGCCACTCAATGGCCACGCAAAACACATCACGGGCCAATAGAGGAAGATTCGCGTCGACCCGTCAAAACCTGATTTTCGATGCGGATGACACGCTGTGGGAAAACAACATCTACTTCGAAGCTGCTTTCGATCAATTCTGCGAGTACCTGGCGCACTCCTCGATGACACCGGAAGAAGTGCGAGCTGTCCTTGACGAACTCGAGATCGCGAACGCCAAAATCTATGGCTACGGCTCTCGAAAATTTGCGCGTAACCTGGCCGCTTGCTATCAACATTTAGCCGAGCGTGACATTTCCGATAGCGATCTCGAAATCGTCATGGATTTTGCGCACAAGATTCTCGATAAACCAATCGAGCTCATTGAAGGGGTTGCGGAGACTGTCGCGGATCTTTCTTCGAGGCATGACTTGACTCTTTTTACGAAAGGCGATCCCGAAGAACAACGGCTCAAGATTGACCGCTCCGGTCTGGCGTGTTATTTCCAACATGCGGCGATCGTGAAAGAGAAAGACGCGCCGGCTTATCGTGAACTGGCGCAAGAACGAGGTTTTCATCCGGATAACACCTGGATGATCGGCAACTCTCCAAAATCCGACATCAACCCAGCTTTGGC
>JAFASD010000551.1 GCA_019244945.1 Acidobacteriaceae bacterium
CAAGTCAAACACGGACATTCCCAAAGCCATCGACGCCAAAGATAACAAAACCATTGACGCTTTCACACGCCTGAAGGGGCCTGCGTTCGACCACCGCTTTCTAGCGGAAATGATCCAGGCTCATCAAAAGGCCATCGCCGAATTCAAACGCGAAGCAGAACACGGAACGGATGCCGACGTGAAGGCCTTCGCCAACAGCACGCTTCCCAAGCTGCAGGAGCATCTTGAAAAGGCAAGAGACCTGTCCAAGCCGGCCAAGCACGCGAAGTAGTGCTGTCCTTGTTTCAGAGATGGGTTCTTAGGTTCCAGGATCGCGGAATAGTGCCCGGAAACCTTCCTGCTCAAAATGCCGGTCTTCCGTGAGTACCTCGGTGAGACCCTCACGACGCATTGTCGCCATGGAAATACAGTCTGTCAGGCTGTAGCCTTTATCGAGGCGAGCGGCATAAAGTTCGAGACCTGCGAGGAAGGAGCTTCGGCTTTGAGAGACCACGCGAAATGCTCGCGAGCTTAGGATGCGGTGGACGCTTTCTGCGGCCTTCTGGCGTACCACCTCCGGCCGATCGCCGAAATAATTCAGATATTCTGTCAAGACCTCGTCTGTCGTCACAACATACAGTGATGCGTATGAGGCAGTGACAGCTAAAGCGCGACTGTGAGAGGTATCGAAGAAGTCCGCAAGTGCGATCCAGTAAAACGTGTCGGCGAAGACGGCCGTCATGTCTCTTTCTTCGGCCAACCATAAAGGTAGTGATCGTGCTGGATAGCGCCGTCTTTGGGCATCGTCGCCATGATGTCGGCCGGAACCCTGCCCATTTCTTCGAGCACAATGTTTGCAGCTGCTTGCAGTGTGCCGGGTTCCTCGGAGATTTCCTGATCAGCGAGCTTCTGGAGCCACGCCTCTAAAGTAAGTCCCTCGGCCGCTGCTTTGGCTCGCAATGCCGCGACCTGCTTTTCTGGGAGGTTAATCGTCAACGTCATGAGCAAGACCTGAAATCGGATCCGCTTCCAGAGTAAAACGAGCCGAATTGACTCTTAGAAATTCACCTCAATGCGTCACCGCGGCGCTTACCAAATCGCGCAATCGATCCAGATCTGCGCTCAAGTCCTTCCCCAAATGGACCCGCAACGCGCGCCGCTGCCGGTCTGCCAACACCTGGAAATCGCCTCGCGCTTGCGCTGCCTTCACCACTCCAAACGTGTACTTCTGTTGAGGAACAGGAAGATCTTCGGGCTCCTCGCACGTAATCTGCAGGAACACACCTGAGTTCGGGCCGCCTTTATAGGCTTGACCCGTGCTGTGCAGGAATCGCGGACCAAAACCGAGTACCGTTGCAACCTGTTTCGAATTCACGATCTGCTTTCGGATCTCCTGAAGCTTCTCTTCGTACTCCGGAAACATCGGGATGTAGGCCAGCAGGCCGAAGTAATCTCCCGGTTTCAGCCGATCTACGTGCTGCCGGATCACCGCGCCTAAAGTATTGCCGCCGTTTAGTAAAGCATCGGCATTCGCCTGATCGGTGAATAGTTTGATTCCATCCTGCTCCAGAATCGGTTTTTCGGCTGGGAGAGAGCCGGTTTTCTCAAACTCCGTAGTGAGCTCTCGCGTCGCTACCTTGCTCGCCTCCACATCAGGCTGGTTGAACGCGTTAATTTTGATCACCGACCCCGCAACCGCCGTTGCGATTTCCCATTGGAAGAACGTCTGCCCAAGGTCGTACAAATCATTCAGGACAATCCGAACCACAGGCTCGCCTGCCTTCTCCAGGGCGGCGACCGAATTCTCCATGTCCGTGTCCTTGTCGCCCGCAAACTTGATGTAGGCGAAAACCCGGTCCTTGCCGTATTTTTCAACCGGAAACAGAGGCTCGCGGTCGACCGGGATGAGCCCGCGGCCGTCCTTGCCAGTCGATTCGGCCAGTAACTGCTCGAGCCACGCGCCCAAATCGTAGATCGATTTCGAGCACATCAGCGTCACCTTGTCCCGCCCGAACTTCGCCGCAGCCGTGCCGAGAACCAGTCCGAGGGACACGCCTGGATTCTGCGATGCCGTGGTATTTTTGCAGGCTGCAACCATCGTGGCCGTCCGCCTCAACAGCTTCTCCGTATCAAGCCCCATTGCGGCATGCGGCACGAGTCCAAAATCCGAGAGGGCCGAATAACGGCCCCCAATACTGGCCAGACCGTGATACAGCCGGCGGAAGCCCATCTTTTCCGATACGCCTTCGAGCTTTGAGCCAGGATCGGTAATTCCAATAAAATGGTGCCCCGCGCGGTCGCCTACCACCTTCTTCGTTTCATCAAAGAAGTACTGCATATAAATATTGGGCTCGAGCGTCGTCCCCGACTTGCTCGAAACGCAGAACAAAGTCTTGGCGGGATCAATCCTCGCGCGAAAACTCCGAATATAAACCGGATCGGTTGAATCCAGCACTAATAGAACAGGAGCGCCGGCCTGCTTGCCGAATGTGATGCTGAAGACCTCCGGGCAAAGGCTCGAGCCGCCCATTCCAAGCAGCAGCATATGAGTGAAGCCGTCCTCACAAATTTCAGCCGCAAGTGCCTTGAACTTCGAAATGTTCGATAGCTGTTGATCCACAATATCCAGCCAACCCAGCCATTTCGATTCATCCGTATTGGTCCAGAGCGACGCGTCTTTTTTCCAAAGACGATCGGTGCTCTGGGCAGAATCCCAGTTCTTTCCGGCCTCTTGAACAGCTTTCTCCAAATCCGGCGCGAGCGAATACGAAATGCTCGCCATATCGGAAGCAGTCTGTGCATTAGCTGAACTCATTGTTTTCGATTCCTTTCACCTTGTTCAGACGGCGAACGTGACGCTCTTCATTGCTGAATACTGCTTTGAGAAAAGCTTCTGTGGCATCCTGTGCGAGCATTGGTCCAATGATCCGAGCGCCCAGAATCAAGACATTCATGTCGTCATGTTCCACGCCTTGGTGCGCGGAGTAGTGATCATGACACAGACCGGCTCGAATCCCTTTGAATTTATTTGCGGCCACCGATACTCCGACTCCGCTGCCGCACACCAAAATCCCGCGATCGGCTTGACCCGACCGAATATCTCCCGCCACCAGGACAGCGTAGTCGGGATAATCGTCCGGTTTGTCCGGTTCGAACGTTCCCACGTCGTGAACGGTGTGCCCCAGCTTCTCAATGAAGTCGACCAACTGTCGCTTCATTTCATATCCCGCGTGATCCGCCCCGATCGAAATTCTCATAGCAAAAGATAGATTACTTCCCTCGAATTAAGAAATCCCTTGTCTCGATCAATCCTGACATTAGACGCGTGAGATTCGGCAAGAAGCTTCGGGGTAATTAAGTGGCCTTCATGATCAATGTCGCGTTCAATCCTCCAAACGCGAACGTATTCGACACCGCGATGTCGAATCGCGCGGGACGTGCTTCATTGGGAACGATATCCAGATTACACGCCGGATCCGGTGTCGTGAAATTGGCCGTCGGAGGGACCAACCCGTGTTTTAGCGCCAGGACAGTCGCAATCGCCTCAATGGCTCCCGCTGCTCCCAGAGTGTGACCGTGCATCGATTTGGTCGAGCTGACGAGAAGCGCATCCGCTTTCTTGAAAACGCAGCGGATTGCCTCAGTCTCGATGACGTCATTGGTCGGCGTCCCGGTACCGTGAGCGTTGATATATCCGACTTGATCGGGTGAGATTCCGGCGTCCTGAAGAGCCCAGCGCATCGCCTTCGCGGGTCCTTCCACACAGGGTTGGGTAATGTGATGGGCGTCGGAGCTCATGCCGAAGCCAATGATCTCCCCGAGAATCTCGGCTCCCCTGGCTCTCGCGTCATCCCAGTTCTCCAACACCAGCATGCCCCCGCCTTCGCCGAGCGATAAGCCTTTTCGGTCTGCCGAAAAGGGACGGCATACGTCAGGCGAAACAACGCGCATCGCCTCCCAAGCCCGCAGCAAGCCTTCCGCAAAAACTGCCTCGCTTCCGCCGGCAATGGCAGCCGCTACCTGACCGGCGCGTACCATCCAAAAGGCTTGACCCAGAGCGTGATTCGAGGAGGAACACGCGGTCGATACGGTATAAGCCGGACCCTGGATACCGAATTCCAGGGAAATACGGCTCGCCCCCGCGTTCGACATAGTGCGCGGGATGGTGAGCGGCCCAACCCGGGGCGAATTTTCCTTATAAAGCCGCTTGTATCCTTCTTCTTCCGCGAACTGCCCCCCTACGCTGCTGCCGGTCACAATGGCAGTTTTGTCAGCCAATTCGCCCTGAAACTTCAGCCCGCTCTGAGCCACCGCTTCGCGGGCCGCCACCACCGCAAGCTGAGCGAAGCGCTCGAGCATGTCCAACTCTTTCTCGGTAAAGTGTTCCAGCGGCTGAAAATCCCAAGCTTCCGCACCCTTTTGGAACTTGTAAGGTGGGGACCCTGGATCCCGAAGCGGCGCAATCCGGCTTTCTCCCGCCGCCAAACGCCTCCAACATTCTGCTACCGTATTCCCCAAAGCGCAGACCAGCCCTAAACCGGTCACCGCGACTCGATTCACGAAGCACCCGGAGGCACCGGCTCGCTCTTCTCTTGCACGAGCTTTCGCACGCCCTCTACCGTCTCTCGAATCGAGCGCATGTTTTGCACTCCTTCATCCGGAATGTTGATGCCGAATTCGTTCTCGAGCCCGAAGATAATGTTGATTCCATCTAACGAATCAATTTTCAGCTCTTCGAACGTGCTGTCTAACGAGATCGATTCGGCGGAAATTCGCTGCGTCTGGGCGATCACTCGTATCACGCGAGCGCTCAGATCATCTGTTTCCGGAGGTTCGGGCATGTGTCGAAACTCATCATAACTCCCGCGCTTCCGCTCACCGCATGCCCGGCTTTTGAAAAAAAAGCCGAGCGTTTCTCATTGGGGTTGGCTTCGGTTTAGAAGCTCGCTCCAATCGGAAACGCCCGGCGTACCAATTTACCCAGTGCGGTTCGGAGGTTTCCGCACTGGTCCGCCAGGGACCTAACTAATTGAGGAGACCTCCATGCCCTAAACAGGCGATCTCCCAGCCTGAAATTCTATATTTGGCGAGAATGGGGGGCAAGATCAAATCCAACACGTTCGGCTTCGGTGAGCGGAAGCAGCAAGGCGCCGAAACGATGGGAACGTCGTCTTTGTAACTCAGGAGCATCAAGTTCCCTGGCTCTACCGGCGCCAGAAACCGTTCCACGTGCGCGCCCAGCCGTACTAATGCCCTGCCCACCACATCCTCCGGTCCCGCCGGCGCAGTGGTGGAGGCAACCAGAATGCTGGCGGGCTTTGTACGAAGCAAATGCTGAAGCGACCGCACCACCTGGTCTTCTTCTTCCAAACATGCCAGCGAGTACCGCAGGTTCCCGCCAAATCTCTCAACTCTTCCGCGCACGACACTTTCAAATAGCGATCGGGCCCGGTCGCCATGCACCGGATCCGTGTAAAGAACGGCAACTCCCGGTTCGCGAATCGGCCGGGCCTGCAAAATAGAACCCCGCTCCGTGAGCATGGATAGCAGCGTTTCGAGTTGCGCGCGCGCCACCGCGAAGGGCGCGCTCTTGATAGTAGCGATCCGCTCGCCCGCCTGAGTATACCGATAATTGGGTACTGTGGCGATGACTACGCTGCTGGTGCAGTTTATCTGCCTGAGCAGTTCGTCATCGACGAGCGTGCAGCAATCGTGCGTAGCGATCAGGTTCGCCCGCCCGCCGGCCGCCAGTCGAATTTCGACCGACCCGCAGCACGTCGCCTCCGCAACCGCCATCACCGCTTCATCTTCGGAAACTTCGCCCTCTTCGAGTTCCGTTACCCATACCTGCCGCATGCCCTCTGTCTCGAGCAAACGGATATCTTCATCGCTCAAGGTATGGCCTTTCGCCAGCAATTTCCTGCCGCCCGCCTTAAAGATCGTACAGCAGAGAATTCGGCCAGCCGATTTCTGAACGTCCACCGTTAGAGCACGCACGTAAAATCCTCCCTGGGTGAGCAACCCCCAGTACCAAAGTCGTTGTGGTACTGAGTATACTAGTACCTAGTGCGATAAATCCAGTAAAAAATCTCAATTAGTTGCTTTTTGATCGGAATTTTATGGATTTTAAACTTTTACAGTAAATGTTCTAGTGAAACGCGGATTTCTTGACGTGAGGAAGCTGAATCAATTCAGATAATTCTGGGGCCGACCCGGCCTCGAATACCGCTGGCGTGACGGTGAGGCGCTTTAGCACCGCTATCTCGTCGCAGTCCTGGAACTTCGGACAGCGCAGACAATCTTTCCAAACTTTTAGCGGAAGTTCTCCGCGCTCTACTTCGGCAAAGCCCAATTTCGCGAAGAACTGAGGCACGTAAGTGAAGGCAAAAATTGCGTTTAAGTCGTGCGATCTGGCCTCTTTTTCAAGTGCTTCCACCACCATTCTGCCAATTCCCTGATGCGTACTGGCCGGCAATACTGCCAGCGAGCGCACCTCCGCGCTCTTCGGAGTGTAGAAGTGGAGGGCCCCGCACCCCAAGAGCGCCTCACCCTGGTAAACCACCGAAAAGTCGCGGATATTCTCGGATAGATCGAACTCCGTCCTGGGCAGCATCACTTCTTTGGCGGCGTACGAGTTGATCAGAGACAGCATTGGGGCAATGTCCCGCATGGCTGCTTTGCGAACCGTGAGTCCGAGTTCGCTCATGCGAGCGAACCGTGAGGGATACTTTGCAGGACCAGGCGAGTTCCGATATTCTCGCCCCTAAGCAGCCGTCGGCAAATTTCCGGCTCCTGCCCAGGGGCGATAATCACCGCGCTAATCCCCGCCTCGACAGCCTTCCCCGCAGCTTCGATTTTCGCCTGCATACCGCCCGAAATCACCCCGGACGCGACCAGTCCACCGGTCTCACCCACGTTCAAATCCGGAATAACTTCTCCCTGCGCGATCCTCACGCCGGCTACATCCGTCAAAAAAAACAGCTGGTCCGCGCACCAGGCTATGGCGCACGAGACTGCCATCTGGTCCGCGTTTATGTTGTATATATTACCGTGCGCATCTCCGGAGATACACGCAATTACGGGTAAATAACCGGCATTTACCAGTAAATTCAGTAACCGGGGATCGGTTTTTTCCGGTCTTCCGACGAGAGCCAGGTCGGAATCCAGTTGTGTTGCGGGGGTCAACATGCCATCCACCCCTGACAGTCCCACCGCGGATTCGCCCGCGGCGATGATAGCCGCGACCAATTCTTTGTTCACGCTCCCGGCGATTACCTTGGTTACTGCGTCGATAACCGGTTGGTCGGAAACTCGTAAGCCGTGCACGAAACGGCTCGTAATTCCTCGCTCTGCCAAAAAGCGCGTCACCTGTTTTCCGCCGCCATGAACTACGACCAACTCATGCTCACGGGCAACCTCGACAAACTCTCTTGCGATTGCACTTCTCGTCGAAGCGTCGTCGAGCAGGGTGCCTCCGGCTTTGATGACAATCCTCATAGGAGGCCTTCCGTCTCCGGCAGATCCAACATTAAGTTCATGTTTTGAACGGCCTGTCCGGCTGCGCCTTTCCCGAGATTGTCCTCAGCCGCCACGATGACCGCTCGCTGGCTCTCTGCATCGAAAATGAAGCCGATGTCGCAGAAGTTGGTATTCCGGACCGCTCGCACGTCGGGCACTTTTCCCGGCGCGTACAGCCGAACGAACGGTTCGCCTGCATAAGCTTCTTCATAGATCGAAAGCAAGTCGACGGGCTTTTCGACCCGCTGGGTGCGCAGATAGATGGTCTCCAGAATTCCACGGTCAATGGGCAACAAATGAGCCACGAACGTAAATTCGCGTTCCCCCAGACCCGAGTTTTGCAGCACCTCCGGAACATGGCGGTGCTCCACAATTCCATAGGCGCTAAAGTTTTCCGTCACCTCGCAAAAACTGGTGGCGAGCGACGGTTTTCTGCCTGCCCC
>JAFASD010000043.1 GCA_019244945.1 Acidobacteriaceae bacterium
CGAAATGAAAGACCTTCTTCACCTATGAACATCTTCCTGCTCAGGCGGACTTCACGCAAGGCGAAAACGACTGGTGCCGGACAACACGCGGCAAATAAAGCGCGGCCGGTTGAGATACGGCGCAATATTCGTGTGCATAAAGGCAGCTTGGATAGCATCTCACAGGGGAAACAAATGAAAGCAATTACGAAACAGAACTGGGGCAGTCTTCCTTCAGGAGAAGAGATTCAACTGTTCACGCTTCGAAACTCACGGGGCGTGGAAGCGGAAATTACAAACTATGGAGGCAGAGTTGTAAGGCTCAAGACCCCGGATCGGGACGGCAATTTTGAAGACATTGTTCTGGGATTCGACGATCTCCAAGGGTACCTGGGGGACAACCCGTATTTTGGAGCTCTGGTTGGCAGATACGCAAATCGCATCTCGAATGGAGAGTTCACCTTAAACGGCAAGACATACAAGCTGGCGCGCAACAACGGACCAAATGCCTTGCACGGTGGGTTGAAAGGATTCGATAAGGTTGCATGGATCGCGAGAGAGATTTCGGAATCCGATACACAGGGTTTGGGACTGACTTACCTGAGCAAAGATGGCGAAGAAGGTTATCCAGGAAATCTGAACGTCACTGTTACATACACTTTGACAGAAGCTGATGAGCTGAGGATCGAGTACGAGGCGACGACAGATAAAGATACGGTCCTCAATCTAACGAATCATTCCTACTTCGATCTCTGCGGGCAGGCCGCCGGAAATATTCTGGATCACCGCGTCACGATCAACGCCGAAACATTCACACCGGTAAACGCTAACCTGATCCCCACTGGAGAACTAAAAACCGTAGTAGGCACCCCATTCGATTTCAGGAAACCTTCCGCGATTGGAGTCCGGATTGACGAAAAAGATGAGCAACTCGAATATGGGCAGGGCTACGATCACAATTTTGTTCTGAACAGCAGCGGTACTGGCCCCTCGTTGGCTGCCCGCGTCAGTGAACCCAGATCGGGCCGCGTTTTGGAAGTGCTTACTACACAACCCGGCGTTCAGTTTTACACAGGCAATCATCTCGATGGGAGGGTTCGAGGGAAGGGCGGGACCGTTTACAATCCTCGATTCGCATTCTGCTTAGAAACCCAGCATTTTCCGGATTCGCCGAATCAGCCGAACTTTCCGTCGACCGAGTTGAAAGCCGGCCAGCGGTATCAAGCAACCACGATCTTCCGGTTTTCGATCGAATGAGGCGTGCTACTTCTACTGATATGAACGATGACAAGCAAAAGGCATCGCAGCCGGATAAGAATTTGGCCGCTGATGAGCGGCCGGTTCCCTCGCAAGCGGAAGGCGATCTGGAGACGGTAGAAGAAGATTTGGAGCACCGCGAAAAAGAGCCTGCTCCAAAAAAGCAGTAGCGTGAGGGCTGATTACGCAGACCGCAGCGTTGCGGGTTGCTTTCGAAGCATCTCCATCTCGCTCAGGATCGTCTCGACGACGAGCTCGTCGCCCACTTTCGAGTTGATCATCAAGTGGTATAGATCGCGCTGAGGCCAAACCTTTCCGTAATACTTCTTGATGAACGCAGCACGTTCGCGATCCACTCGCTCGACGAGATCTTCGGCTTCGTGCCGACTTTTCCCTCCGGCGGTGATCCGCCGAATCTTCTCGTCGTAGGGCGCATAAATAAACACGTGAAAAGCGTCGGGCCGATCGCGCAGGAACCAGGGAGCGCCCCTGCCTACGATGATGCACTTTCCCCTTGCCGCGACATCGTTGACGACTTTTTCAAACAATCGCGACAGGTGTTCAGCATCGAGGAGTTCCAAACCACTGCCGGTGAAACTATCCTCATAGCTCCCGCGCATGAAGATTTTCGCTAATGAATAGAAAGCCGTGTCGAGGCGCTCTTCCCGCTGCTCGACCGAATGGATGTCGCACTTGAGGCGGCGCGCGATTTCACAGGTGATCTCGTGGTCCCAAAGAGTCCAGCCTAGACGGCCAGCCAGAGTGTTGGAGATGGAAGCGGCGCCTGATCCGT
Organism: Acidobacteriaceae bacterium; assembly: GCA_019244945.1. Lineage (GTDB taxonomy): Bacteria > Acidobacteriota > Terriglobia > Bryobacterales > Bryobacteraceae > Bog-105. The sequence continues at coordinate 2,030 of JAFASD010000043.1, forward strand.
ATTCACGCTCAACAGTAATGATGCTGAACATGCCCGCTGCCCACGCTTTGTTTATTGTACGCGGAGCACGCTTTCGAGACTAGTCGCCCAGCGGAATGCTTGCGGGCCATGGCTCTTCCACGCCTGCCAAGGCCAATGCCGCGCCGAGAAGCGCCATATTTTTGCTGAAATTGATCATATCGTTCATGCGCTGGTTTGGATCCTCAGTGGCCCAGAAGTTGTGCATAATCGGGGAAACTCCGGCGAGAAAACCGATAATCGCCAGCGTGCCTAGTTTCGGCTTCAATCCCAGAATGACGCTTGTGCCTCCAAGCGCCATTGCGACCCCTGAAGCGATGACGGCGAGATCCGGATTGGGAACATTCTTTGCCCCTGCGTATTGCGAGAGTGATTCCCGCTCCTTAAAGTGGTTGATTCCGTTGTAAATGAAAAAACCGCCAAAAACGATACGGCCGATCAGAAAGAGAGCCTTCATTTGGAATTACCCTCCAGCGTGATGAACTGCCGAACGTTGGATTCGGGTGTTTAGAGAAGCGTTACAAGGGCGTGCCCGCAATCGACCAGGAGGTCTGGTTGATAATTGTTCTTCGGACAAGAGATTTCCGGCAAAGTTATTCTCTCGAACTATTACGAGGAAGACGTTGCAAGCAACGATTTAGGAGAGATGTATGTGGATTGTTCGCCTCGCTTTAAGGCGGCCTTACACGTTCGTAGTTTTGTCGCTGATGCTGTTTATCCTGGCGCCGGTGGTAATTTCGCGGACACCGACTGACATATTCCCGAACATCGATATACCGGTCGTCAGCGTCGTTTGGAATTACACGGGGTTATCGGCGCAAGAAATCTCAGAACGAATTGTTTTCATCACAGAGCGCGCGCTCACCACGACCGTTAACAACATTGAGCACATCGAATCGCAGTCCATGGACGGCCGCGCAGTGGTGAAAATATTTTTCCAGCCCCACGCAAACCTGTACGCGGCTATTGCCCAGGTGACAGCGATTTCCCAGACACAACTGCATCAGTTACCGGAGGGAACGACGCCTCCGCTGATCATCAGCTATAACGCTTCCACTGTGCCCATCCTCCAGCTCGCGCTTTCGGGGCAGGGTCTGAGTGAACAGCAGTTGAACGATTTGGGACAGAACTTCATTCGGACTCAGCTGGTCACCGTCCCGGGAACAGCTATCCCTTACTCGTATGGCGGGAAACAACGCCAGATCGAAGTCGATCTCAACACTCAGGCACTGCAATCAAAAGGACTCGGACCGAACGACGTCGTCAATGCCATAGCCAACCAAAACCTCATTCTTCCGGGTGGCACCTCTAAACTCGGAAAGCTCGAATATGACGTTCAAATCAACGGCAGCCCTGGAACGGTGAACGAGCTGAATGACCTGCCCATCAAAACCCAGAACGGCGCAACAATTTATATCCGTGACGTAGCGCATGTGCGTGACGGCTATCCGCCGCAAACGAACATCGTGCGATCGGACGGACTACGTGGCTCACTGATGACGGTTCTGAAATCGGGTGACGTCTCGACGTTGGACATTATTGCGGGAGTGCGGAAGCTGTTACCCGTAATTGCGGCTACATTGCCAAGTCAGCTCCGGATCACGCCGATTGCAGATCAATCCATTTTTGTGCGGGCATCCATAAATGCCGTCGTGCGCGAAGCGGTTATAGCGGCCTGCCTCACGGCAATCATGATCCTAGTGTTTCTCGGAAGCTGGCGGAGCACGTTGATCATCGCGATTTCGATTCCTCTCTCGATCTTGTGCTCCATCTTTGCCTTGAGCGCCCTTGGCGAAACGATCAACATCATGACGCTGGGCGGCCTGGCTTTAGCCGTGGGCATTCTCGTCGATGACGCTACGGTCGAAATTGAGAATATTAATCGCAATTTCGAGATGGGGAAGGAGATTGAACAGGCAATACTCGACGGCGCCGCTCAGATAGCGGTTCCCGCTTTCGTTTCTACGCTCAGCATCTGCATTGTGTTTGTGCCGATGTTTTTCCTCACGGGAGTTGCGAGATATCTCTTTGTTCCACTCGCCGAGGCGGTTTCTTTTGCGATGCTCGCCTCTTATGTGCTTTCCCGCACAATCGTTCCCACGCTGGCGAAATACCTGCTGAAAGGGCATTCCCATCACGAAGCTGTCGCGCATGCCGATCGACGCAATCCATTTGTACGATTGCAAGCGGCTTTCGAAAACGGGTTCGAAAGGATACGGGCAAAATATCGTTCGGGGCTCGAGGCGTGCATTCGGCATCGCGCCGTATTTGTCACGCTGTTTTTCATAATCTGTCTCGCCTCTTTTGCGCTGGTTCCATGGCTTGGTCAGGATTTTTTCCCGAGCGTAGACAGCGGGCAGATCCGGCTGCACATCCGCGCTCGGACCGGCACACGCATCGAGGAAACGGCAAAGCTCTGCGATGAGATCGAGACCAGTATTCGCGACGTGGTCCCTGCGAATGAATTAGTGAACATTCTCGACAATATCGGCCTTCCCTATAGCGGCTTGAATACGTCCTACAACAACAACGGGACAATCGGACCCGCGGACGCTGACATCCTGTTATCGCTTTCAGAAGATCACCGGCCGAGCGGAGAATACACGTCGAAACTTCGAGCACGGCTTCCGCGGGAATTTCCTGGCGTGCTTTTCTACTTTCTGCCGGCAGACCTGGTAAGCCAGATTCTGAATTTCGGTCTTCCGGCGCCGATTGATATTCAGATCATGGGAGCGGACCTGGAAGGCAACCGCGCTTTCGCCGACAAGCTGCTGGAACAAATAAAAGATATCCCAGGCGCGACCGATCTCCGGATCCAGCAGCCGTTTAATCAGCCCAAACTTTTCATCAACATCGATCGAACCAAAGCGCAACAAGTGGGCTACAGCGCGCGTGACGTCGCCAACAATGTTCTGGTGGCGCTCAGCGGCAGTTTTCAGACCTCTCCAACCTTTTGGCTCAATCCACGAAACGGCGTCAGTTACAACGTAGCCGCTCAGTCTCCGCAATACGAGATGGATACACTTCAGGACCTGAGAAATATCCCAGTGACCGGAAGCGGATCGCCGCAGATTCTGGCGAGTCTCGCCTCCATCCAGCGGGGAATGGGCCTAGCGACCGTTTCGCACTACAACATTGCGCCGGTCATCGACATCTATGGATCAGTGCAAGGTACCGACCTTGGTGGAGTTTCGCGCGGAATCGATCGCGTAGTTGCGGGACAAGGGAGGAGTCTTCCGCGCGCGTCGAGAGTGGT
>JAFASD010000076.1 GCA_019244945.1 Acidobacteriaceae bacterium
CTGCTCAAGGATTTGGCGAACTGTGTGGCCCCGGCGTTCTCCCGAGATCACCACACTGGAGTCGAGGATCAGTCCCACGCAGGCGGATTCCAGGGCCGTCGATTCCGGATGATTTCCTCAACATCGGCGGCGAAGTCCGGGTCTAACGTGGGAGCTAAACCGGTCTCTTCTTCATGCGCCTTGGCAAGTGCTATGCACTCGGAGATGGTGCGGCGTACGGGGCTCGCAGCACGCAGCACCGCCACGGGGTGCGCATCCCGTTCGATGATGATTTCGGTTCCGGTCTCGACACGTTGCAGGATGGCGCGAACATCTCGAACCAGATCGGCTTCCGTGATGTGCAACACCTGCGGTTCCATACTCTCGATCATAGCGGCAAGCCGATACGCAGCGCAGTACGGGATTTGTCGCCGTCGGAAGCTGCTCGCCAAAAGGATCAGCCCCTTGTGTTAGCATCGAGCCATGAGGGCGAGGTCTGTACCGGGAGCTCCTGCTTGCTCCGACTCCTGACAAGGTGGATCGCGTCTTTCCAAGACTTCCTCTTCCTCTCCGCCCGGGCGTTTGCCAACATATTCCGCAGCCCGCATTATTACGATGATGTGTTTCTGCAGATGGACATCATCGGCATCGGAAGCCTGCCGATCGTAATTCCGACGGGGCTGCTCAGCGGCGCCATCATTGCGCTGCAAATGTCGCGCGCGCTCAATACTTACGGAGCCTCGAGCGAGGTCGGAACAATCGTCTCGTTAACTCAAGTTCGCGAGCTAGGCCCTATGTTGACCGCCATCATGGTGGCTGGGCGCAACGCTTCGGGCATCGCCAGCGAGCTTGGATCTATGAAAGTGACCGAGCAGATTGACGCTATGCGGGCGCTCGGGACGGATCCTCTTCAGAAATTAGTTACTCCCCGGCTGACAGCCACAGCTCTCATGCTGCCCTGCCTTACGGTGGTAGCGGACGTAATTGGACTCTTCGGCGCATATCTCATCGCCGTTCCGCTGCTGCACATCATAGGCGGGCAGTCGTTTTGGTCCACGTCCTGGCGCGCTCTGGTGTTGAACGATCTGGCGCAAGGGCTGATCAAGCCACTGTTGTTTGGAATGATCATTGCATTAGTGGGGTGCTATTGCGGGCTGCGCACCAGCGGGGGAACTCAGGGTGTCGGGCGAGCAACCACGCAGGCCGTTGTCCTCGCGTCGATCTGGATTTTTATAGCGACCCTCCTGATCGACAAGATCTTCGTGGGCTTATAGCCGATATGCCGGATGCATCCCGCTCGCTTGTCGAAGTCAAGGACGTGAGCCTTCAGTTTGGCGATGTCTGGGCTTTGCGGGACGTCTCGCTTAATTTAAATCCGGGAGATACGCGCATCATCTTGGGAGCAGCGGGAAGCGGCAAGACGACGCTTTTGAAGGCCCTGATCGGACTGATCAAAGTGGATCGCGGAGACATTAAGCTGTTCGATCAGGATGTTACTTCCATGCAAGAGCACGATCTGTTCCGTCTTCGCAGCCGGGCCGGATTTCTCTTCCAGGAAGGCGGGCTTTTCGACTCGCTGTCAGTGGGAGAGAACGTGGAATACCCGCTACTGAATCAGCAAAACGGCAACGGACAGGTAAACAGCGAGGCTTCTCAAAGCAACGTCGAGGATCGCGTCCGGCAAGCCTTGCGATTTGTAGAGCTCGAGCAAACTTTCGACAAATTCCCCAGTGAGCTATCGGGAGGCATGCGGCGCCGGGTTGGCATCGCGCGAGCGATTGTCACGGAGCCGCCGCTGGTGCTCTACGACTCGCCGACCGCCGGATTGGATCCGATCACAGCGAATACCATCATGGCTCTGGTCGCGAAGGAGCGCGACGTTCGGAATACCGGCTCGTTCATCGTTACGCACCGCTACCAGGATGGCGAGTTGATGGCCAACTTCCGCTACAATCCCGAGCGCGAGGAGCTTGTTCCGGTCAGCGAAGAAGAACAGAACGATCCGAATCGCACTCGAACGAAGTTTATTGTGATGAAAGAGGGAGAAATCGTCTTTTTCGGCACTCGCCAGGAACTCGAACAGTCAGGCGATGAATACGTAAAGAGATTTATCAGACACGAAGGTTAGCATGCCCAGCAAAGAAAAGGTCGGTTTCGCGCAGTTACGAGTGGGAGTTCTAGGATTGGTGGCGCTCTTTTTTATTGCCCTGCTGATTTTCTTGCTCACCGGAAATACCAATTGGTTTGAAAAAGAAATCCCTCTGCACGCCTATGTATCCGATGCTGCAGGACTGAACGCGGGAGACCCCGTGCGCATTAACGGCATTCAGGCCGGAACCGTGAAAAACGTGGCGCTCTCGGGTGAAACCAATCCGCAAAAGGTAATCAAAATCGATTTTGTGGTCGACGAGCAGATGCTCAGGCAAATTCCGGATGACTCAATCGCCGCGATCGGCTCGGATAACCTGCTCGGCAGCACGAAGTTTTTTCAGATCAGCAAAGGAAGGAGCTCGGAACCCATCCAGGCAGGCGCAACGATGAAAACCGCCAATACTCAGGAATTCCAGCAATTAGTTCAGCAGGGGTTCGGAGTGCTGGATTCCGCCCAAGCCATCCTCCAAAAGATACAGGACATCGTCAGCCAGATTGAAGTCGGAAAGGGCACGATCGGAAAATTGCTGGTGGATGAGAGCCTCTTCAACAGTCTGCAAGCGACCGTCAACCAGTTGCAACTTCTCTCAACCACGTTGAACTCGAGGACCGGAACCATCGGCCATCTGATCAACGACGACACTTTGTATAAGCAGGCTGAAACGATTGTGGCGAGGCTCGACACCATGACTCAAGCGCTGGAACAAGGTCAGGGGTCCGCCGGGCTTTTTCTGAAAGACCCAAAGCTGTATCACGATTTGGAGAACTCAGTGGATCAATTGAATACGATGCTGACCAATCTCAACCAGGGCAAAGGCACAGCCGGGCAGCTATTGAAGGATGACAAGATCGCGAAGCAATTCTCGGCAACTCTGGATAAGCTGAATGTGACGATCGATAAGGTGAATTCCGGCCAGGGAACAGTTGGTGAGCTGCTGGTGAATCCGCAGCTCTATGACGCCGCGACCGGCACGACGCGCGAGATGCACGAGCTGTTGAAAGATTTCCGGGCGAATCCGAAGAAGTTTCTGAGCATCAAGCTGCACATTTTTTGAGCCATTGAAGCGGCTGATCATTAACGCCGACGATTTCGGCTTTACGCGGGATGTGAACGCGGGAATCGTGCACGCGCACCGCGAAGGCGTCCTGACATCGGCCACGTTGATGGCCAACGGCAATGCGTTTGAAGACGCCGTTCAACTCGCGCGCGAGACACCGACGCTCGATATAGGGTGCCATCTTGTTCTGATCGAAGGCAAATCTTTGGTAACCGGGAAATCTTTCCCGGAGATGCCCGGGGAGGTCCTGCTGGCCTTAGCGAGAGGCAAATTGGATATAGACGCCGAATTGCGGGCGCAGATC